>CALIZJ010000189.1 GCA_938028845.1 uncultured Blautia sp. | reverse complement strand
ATTATGTAGGAAATATCTCAGATAAATGTTTTTTTCTGGCATTTTTTGTTGAAAAATTATATTATATAAGCAGATTAATCCAAATATCAGTGTGCATTTTGTCGTTTTTTTTGCAAAAGGGAGGTGCGTTATGTTACTTAATTTAGAGATTATTCAGGATTATCTGCCGGAAATATATCAAACCAAACTCTATGGACCTTCCAATCATTCCTGTACCGTTTCCCGTCCCCTGTTATATGAAAGCGGACAGGTTTTTCAGGAGGATACTTTATACCTGGCTGCAGGTGACGCTCTGCCTAAGGAACCTCCTTCTTCTGCCTGTTCCTTTATCGTTGCAGGCTCCCGGATACCTAAGGACTGGCTTTTAGGCGGTGTGTCCCTTTTAGTCATCTCAAACACTTCCAATGTGCTTCGTGTTTTTAACGCGGTCAGTATGGTCTACAATGCCTTTGACAGATGGGACGAGCAGCTTCGGGATGAGCTGGAAAAGGATATAGACTTTGATATCCGCCGGATCTTTTACCTTGGCGCACTGCAGTTAAAAAAGAATATTTCCATGATGAACCGCTCCCTCCAGAGTATATTCAGAGCTGTTATCGAAATACGTCCGGATGGTTCTCCAGAAATACGGATCAGCGATACCCCGCAATATATTGATTGGGAATGGACAGAAAAAATCAAGGAAGTCTGCAACCTGGAACGGATCATCACTGTACCCTATCTTTCTGAGATCAAAGGAACCCGAAATCGTTATTATTGCTATAATATATATTCTTTTGGGAATTTTTCCGGCTGTATTTCTTTCGGAGAAGAAGCAGGAAGCTTTAGGGACAGCGATTTTTCTCTGATGGATCATTTCTTTGGATATTTTCAAAAGGCTTATGAAAAATATCTGCACAGCTGTGCCAAAGAGGATAATTCCAGCCTGAACGCTCTCCATAAAATGCTGGATAACATCCCCGTAAGCCAGGAAGAACTTCTGCCCCTCACTCTGCATTCGGATGAAAAATGGTGTTTTTTCCGTCTAAAGGAAAATCGAAAAGTAAAAAATATGCCAAGAGATTACATGTACTCCGTCATTAACGGCATCATGCCCAGGGCTGTTTACCCGATTATTTATCATGAAGAGATCGTAGGGCTGATCCGTCTTCAAAAGGGAAAAACGGAAGAATTATTTTCTTTATTTGAAAGGACTTTATACCGTATGGGATATTTTGGAGGAATCAGCAACTCTTTTGCAGATTTCAGTCAGCTCCATGACTATTTTATTCAGGCGTCTTATGCCGCGGATCATGGAAATACAGACGGCTTTCTTCATTACTTTCGCGATCACGCGCTGGAATATATGCTGTCTTCCTGTACCGGAGAGCTTTCCACGGCTTCCCTTTTATCTCACGGACTTACCGCTCTTCTAGAGTACGACGAAAAAAAAGGAACGGATTATGCGAATACTCTGCGCCTTTACCTGGAAAATGAAATGAGCGTGACTAAGACTTCCCAGATGCTTTTTATACATCGCAGCAGTTTAATGAAGCGGCTGGATAAAATACAAAAGATATTGCGAAGTGATCTGGAAGACGGAAAGGTACGGCTTTATTACCGCATATGTCTGGAATTGATCCGTCAGTAAACAATCGTAAAACGCGCGCGAAAAGAGCAGGCATGTCTATATGTATATAAACACTTCCTGCTCTTCTTCTCTTAAATATATTTTTTCAGATCGGCCATCACGTCTTCCAGTGTGATGGACTTTAACTCTTTTTCCATTGCTTCCTGTACCCGTATGAGTTTATCGTCCAGAATGTTATGGATATTTTTCCCTACCGGACAGTTTGGGTTGGGATTTTCATGAAAATGGAATAAGGTATTTTCCTCAATGCAGTCTACTGCACGGTATACGTCTAAAAAGGTGATTTCCTCCAATGGCTTTAGGATCTCTGCTCCGCCTGTGCCTCTCTTTACCTCGATCAGCCCTGCGTCTTTTAATTGAGACAGGAGCCTGCGGATGATGACGGGGTTGACATTAATGCTGGACGCCAGGAAATCGCTGGTTATCTTATACTCTTGTTTAAACACTTCCATACAGGTCAGCATATGTATGGCAATGGTAAATCTGCTGGATATCTGCATGATCTTCCCTCCTTCAGGCTTTATTTTACCTGAAACGCATTGTAATGTCAACGGTTACATATGGCAGCCAGCCGCCGGTCTGCGCCATGTCCGCCAGATGTTCCCCGCTGTCCTCAATATCTGACAATGCGGATTTCTTATTCCTGCATCAGCCAATCCGCTATATCGCAAATTATAATTCCTTCATAACTGTATTTCGGATGTCTGGTCCGAGCAATAACCATCTTAGGATAAGCGTCTCGAATCTGGAGCAGGGGCAAACACTCTCTTTTAAAAGTCTCCCGCCCGGAGATAGCATCGCTTACCTGAATATATAGTTTTTCGCTTCCTCTTTGTGCCACAAAGTCGATTTCTTTCTGATACAGTTTTCCAACATAAACATCATATCCACGGCGAAGGAGTTCGATACAGACTATATTCTCATATACTCTGCCATAATCCATGTTTCTGCTTCCTAGAACAGCATAACGAATGCCGGTATCGCATAAATAGAATTTCTCAGAACTTTCCAGATACTTTTTCCCCCGAATGTCATAACGCTTAACATCATAAAAAACAAAGGCATTGCACAGGTATTTAATATACTTCCCCACTGTCACATGATTCGTCGTAATCCTATTGGCCGACAGCAGTTTGCTGACCTTATTGGGAGAGGTGAGGTTACTGATATTATCCATTAGAAACTCGCTTAACCGCTGCAGAACAAAAGTATCTGGCAAAGCATACTTCTGTACCAGATCTCTTGTAACGATCGTTTCGTAAACTTCTTTGATATAATTCGTCCGGTCTTTCTCTGTTCTATACAACTTCCCGCTTACAGTATATGCAAGATATCACTTTCGAAAAATAAAATATTTTCTCTTTTTGAAAGTGGTTTGGGATACATATTCTCTTTATATATTTCTTTATCAATCGCATCTGATTTATCTATATTATTTCTATCTACTTCATTTAACAGAATATTTTTGTCCTATTAATGTCCTATAAGGCAAGTTTTTAAAAAATTCAAAAGGGCAGGATTAACCCCGCCCGCATTTCTAAAATATTCTTTTCTCAACAATCACAGTTCCAAGCCGTCAATCCATTCCTGGACCTCTTCCTCATCTACACTTGAGCTGAATCTCATGCCTTCCTGCCAGTCGCCGGTCTGCGCCATATCTGCCAGAAGTTCCCCGCT
Source organism: uncultured Blautia sp. (assembly GCA_938028845.1). Classification (GTDB taxonomy): domain Bacteria; phylum Bacillota; class Clostridia; order Lachnospirales; family Lachnospiraceae; genus Blautia_A. The sequence goes on along the minus strand of CALIZJ010000189.1, from coordinate 1,536 downwards.
GTCCCCGATATCTGACGATGCGGATGTGCAGAATGGGATCACGGTCTTTCCTGTAAAATCATTTTCCTCCACAAAGCTGTCTACCGGCCATGCAGCGATTCCCCACCAGATGGGGTATCCGATAAAGACGGTATCATGGCTGTCCCAGTCTTCCACTGTGGTCTCTTCAAGTTCCACATCTCTGAGGCTTTCATCTTCGTATTCCTGAGATACACGGCTGTTTTCGTCTGAATAGTTCAAGTCTTCATCTGTATACGGCTCTGTCGGAACTAATTCAAAAAGATCCCCGCCTGTAGCCTCTGCGATATATTTTGCAGCCTCTTCTGTATTTCCTGTTGCAGAATAATAGACAACCAAGGTCTTTCCTTCTTCTGCATCTGTGCTTTCTTCCTCTGTATTTGTGTCTTCTTCCTCTGAAGCCGCTTCAGCAGTCTCCGTATCGGAAGAGCTGGCATAAGCGTATACGCTTTATTATAAAAAAAAGAGACCTCCAGCAGAAGTCTCTATTCGTTATACGGTATATACCCAAAGGTTAACTCTCCCGGCAAGGGATAGTTACTGCTACAGCTACAGAGCACCCATCCTGACTGTATGCGGCAATCTTTCCCTTATGAGCAGCCACTATGGCCTTTGCCACAGAAAGCCCGATCCCAGAGCCTCCTGTCTCTGAATTTCTGGACGCGTCGGTCCGGTAAAATCGTTCGAAAAGGATGCTTAAATCTCCCTTTTGTATCGTTTCAGACGGATTTGTCACAGACAGAACTGCTTTTTTTCCTTTTTTCTCCAGGATAAGAGAAATGGTACTCTCCGGCGTGGAATATTTTACGCTGTTATCCAGTAAAAGAGAAATGAGCTGTTCTATCTGTTTTTCTTCCCCGCGGCAGAATATATTTTCCTGTATCTTAAGTTCCAGTTTTTTCCCCTGATACTCTGCCAGAAAGAGAAAAGGCTCCGCAGCTTCCCGTACGGTCTTTGATAAAGGAAGCACACACATTTCCCCTTTCTGTCCGCCTTCCTCCATCCTGGTAAGAGTGACCATCTGCTGAGTAAGAGAAGCCAGCCTTTTCACCTGATTTCGGATGCTGGAAGTCCATTCGCTTTCCCCCTGCACCATTTCCAAGACTTCCGTGTTTGCATCAATAATGGTAAGAGGCGTTTTCAGCTCATGGCTGGCATCTGTGATAAACTGCTTTTGTTTCTCATAGCTCTCTGCCACCGGTTTAAAAATGATCCTCGAGAAAAAAAGCACAAGGATCAGCACAAGAAAAAGGCCTAAAAAAGATACCATCACACTTGTGGCCAAAAAATTGCGAAAAGATTCCAGTTCTCTTGCGCAATCCACAAACAGGATCATCGTCCCTTCTTCCTGGCTGATCTGTTTATATCGGTACGACTGATAAAAGCCAGTCTCTTTTCCCTTTTTCCAGACTGTCTCCCCGAAAATCTCCGCTGCTTCCTTTGAAACTGCAGCCACATTATTCGTTTGTGTCTCCAAAACTTTCCCATCGTCATCAAGAGTCACAGAAAAATATCTGG
>CALIZJ010000188.1 GCA_938028845.1 uncultured Blautia sp. | reverse complement strand
GAATCTGTCGGATCTGCTTTAAAGTCACTGTGTCAAATCTGCTCCCATACCATCTAAACGTCATTTCCATTAAATCCATCCCCTTCCTGCTGATTTTTGTCTTTTATTGTTTTCCGTTTGGGTTAGTTTTTTATTCTGCTTTCTATTATAGTGGGTTTGGAGAAAAGAGCCATTGGGTGGGTTGTGGTGTATATTGCAAAAGTTGCGGTTTTGTGGTATGGTGGAGGGAGTTTGAGAACGGACGCCATAAGGCAGGGGGAGGTGCGGGGCGGGTGCGCTGCGTTTGGGGATTTTGGCTGTGCTCGCCGATTATCAGCCGCAGCGCATAACTCGCTGCGCTCAGACAGATGCTCTGCGGCTGAAGCGGCACAGCCAAAATCCTCCAAGCCTCGCGAAACCCGCCCCGCACCTCCCCCTGCCTTACGGCTGGTTGCTCGAAATTTGGATGAGATGAGGTTGTATGGGGAACGGGGTTCTGGATAATAACGGCTTCGCGGCTCTATGCTTTTACTGCAAGCTGCCGCAAAAAACAGCACGATACAACAGCCGCTCGTTCACCAGTGTGCTGGCATGTTCATATTCAGGCTAACAGTGCTGATTATTTTATCACTCTGCAAAGCGGAGGAGGGAAGCAATGCGGTAGCATCGTAGACTGACGGTACTGTGTGTCGGTGACACACGTTTAGCACGGACCGGAGCGGAGCGTAGACCAACGCGGCAGATGGCAAAATAGGCAGTACCATTAGTCTGAATATGAACATGTCAGTACACTAGAACCAGCAACGTACAACAACCACTCACCCACTCCCGACTTGACATGCCAGCCGAGCTGGATGGGGCATGCATGGGTGAGGCGGGCTCGCGAGGCTTGGAGGATTTCTTTGGCGCCGCTTCAGCCGCAGCGCATCTGTCTGAGCGCAGCGAGTTATGCACTGCGGCTGATAATCAGCGAGCGCCAAAGAAATCCCCAAACGCAGCGCCCCGCCCCACCCATGCATGCCCCATCCAGCTCGGCGTCCCATTCAATCCCCCCACCCCCAAAGGAGACCCACCATGCGCAAACACCTTCAATCCCTCTTCACCCCCCGCCAACACATGCTCGCCCAAAATTTCGAGCTCTACTACTACAACGACCGCACCCCCACCAACGTAACCCTCCATTCCCATCCCTACTATGAATTTTACTTTTTCCTGGAAGGAGACGTCCGTATGCAGATCAAGGAAACCCCACTCCCCCTTAAACACGGAGACCTCCTCCTGATCCCTCCGGGAACTCCGCACCGTCTGGTCATCCATGACCGGAAAATCCCTTACCGCCGTTTTGTCCTTTGGATCAGCCAGGAATACTGTCAGCGCCTTTTTTCTCTTTCTCCGGACTACGCTTATCTTATAAAATACGTCCAGAAAAACGAACGCTATATTTTTCACAACGACAGGCTTACCTTTAATTCCATTCAATCCCGTCTCCTGCGCATTCTGGAGGAAATACACGCCCATCGTTTCGGCAGAGATACGCAGATTTCTCTCTGTATAAACGATCTTATCCTTTTTCTGAACCGGCTCACATATGAACAGGATTTCCCCCGTGTCCCCAAGGGAGAGCTTTCTTTATATCAAAAATTGTTGGAATATATTGAAGAACACATAGAAGAAAACCTGTCCTTAGACAGGCTTTCACAAGAATTTTTTGTAAGCAGATACCATATCGCTCATGTATTTAAAGACAACATCGGCATGTCCATCCATCAATATATCACGAAAAAAAGACTTGCCCTGGCAAAGGAGGCCCTCCTTGGAAAAGCTGAAATCACCCAGATTTACCAATCTTTTGGTTTCGGCGATTATTCCAGCTTTTACCGGGCCTTTAAAAAAGAATATGGGGTGTCTCCGAAAGAGTTTCGGGATACGCGGATTTCAATTCGTGAATTCCCATAAAAAGAACGGCCAGCTTCATCCCTTCACCCAGACAATGCTTTTGACGGGGCTGGACGGTATTCCTGTCCATCTGTAGCAATTCTTCTGAAAATATTCCCATAATGTTCTCCATATTCCTGCAAATCTGGTAAACGTGTTCGTATAAATCCCGGAAGTCAGGATAACGGTCTAATAAAGCACAGATATCCTCCGGGGCGTCACTGGACAAAAAGGTCAGCCATCCGTCCAGTCTGTTCTGAATACCTTTATTGCGCAGGCTTTCTTTGAAAATGTCAAGAGGAATAAAAAAGCAGAGCATACCCACCGATACACTCTGCTCTTCACCAATTCATTTTTTCTAACTCTTTATCCCAGGACCTCCGCTAATCTGGACAGTCCATACTCGGCCAGGCTGTGGTCTTCCTCGCCGGTGCCTCCGCTAACGCCAAGGCCTCCGATGATGGTATCCCCTACCTTAATAGGAATTCCTCCGCCGAAGATGATGATGTTTCCTCCCTCCATCTTATCCAGCCCATAGAAGGTTCCTCCTGGCTGGGCTAAGGCACTTAATTCCTGGGTGGACATCTTTACTGCCACTGAGGTATAGGCTTTCTTTATTGCTACGTTAAAACTCACCAGAAAGGCTCCGTCCATCACATGCACTGCAATGGGATTCCCGTCCGGTCCGCATACGGCGATAACCGCCTGTTTGCCCCGGCGCTTCGCCTCTTCTTCAATGATTTCTATCAAACGCTTTGCAGATTCCAGGGTAATCTTTCCCTGCACGCCAAGCCGCTTTAACACTTCCTGAACCAGTGCTTCGCTGGCTTCCTTGTTTTCGTTTTCACTCATAGCTGCTGCCTTTCCTGATAAAGCTGGGGAAGCTTTTGTCTCCTTAGTCCCGGGACCGTCCGTTTCTGCCAATGCATCCGTATACCTTGCCAGAACATACAGATAATCCGCCAGACGGTTCATATATTTCTTCGTGCCTGTGTCCGCACCAAACTTCACGCTCACAAGGGCAAGGGCTCTCTCCGCCCTTCTTGCCACTGTACGCGCCACATCAATCTGTGCAGACAAGGGATTTCCGCCCGGAAGGATAAATTTCTTCGGCCTCTCAAAAAGCGCTTCCATCCGGTCGATCTCCGCCTCCAGACTTTCCGTCTTTTCATCGCTGATCTTGTATTCTCTGTTAAACGGGTCAGCCACTCCCGCCATCACCGTAATCAAAGTCCCCTGGATACTCTCAAGAGTTCGGATGGCGTTCTCATCGGTGAGCATCGTCTTTACCACGCCCAGATGGCTGGTCAGCTCGTCTATGGTACCTACAAGCTGGATGCGGTCATCCGACTTGGATACATTTTTTGTACGGATCAGGTCCGTAGTACCCTTATCTCCGTTTTTTGTGTATATATTCATAACGGCTCATCCCCTATAACTGGTTTAAAAGGCATCTTCTTAATCGCCCTTGCACTGTTCGCCCCAAGATTTCTGCACTGCCTGAAAGAAGGCGCGTTCAGCTCGAAAACATTTTTCCCTTTGGGAACATGCTGCATCTGCATAGCAAGACGGTTCCCAAGGATTCCCACGCCGGAACCAAGCATGGACTCATTGGCAGCGTCATATGCCAGCGTATCCAAATCTCCCTCGTGAGATTCCACCTGGTATAAAACGCCTTCTTCTTCAATGCCTGCACAGACCTCATGAAGAAGATCCTGATCCGGTTCCTTACAATATATAATAATCGCTGGTCTGTTTACAACCATGATTTCCTCCATCAGACACGTACTGGGGTGCCCGGCAGTCGGCTAAATAACCGGTACCAGATACTATACTCACCAGGCAGCCAGTATACTTACCGGTCTATTCCTCCTGGTTTCCCAGGTAGGATAACAATAATCCTGTAGCCACAGCATTTCTGGGTCCTTCGCTGCCACGGATATTTCCTCTGCCGCACACGATACGGTAATCGGCAAGAGCCTCCATGAGCATCTCCGGAATCTCGAAATCCTCCGCAGACCCTCCTACCAGCACTACATTCGGTATATTTCTCAAATTTCCATCCGGCGCTACTGCACGAAGGGCACGGATGGCGTTTCTCACAAAGACTTTTTTCTTGGCATCCCGGCGCACCTCCAGGATCCGCTCCATGGGGATATCCTCCTCCACTTTCAGCATCTCTCCCGGGGCAAGAAGTACCACATGCCCATAATATCTGGGATCAATGGACTCCTGGAAAAACTGCATGGAGCCGTTTTCCAGCCGCATATGAAAGAGGCTTTCCACCTTTCCCATGGGGTACTTTTTAATCTGCTCCGCAGTCGTCCGGCTTCCAAGGCCAAGCTCCGTCTGGATCAGCATGGATACCAGCTCCCCGGCTCCTGCCTGGTGGGTAGTCCTTACCTTTCCATCTACATCCAAAAGCGCCGCGTCCGTAGAACCGCCGCCCATATCCAATATGGCAAGGGGCAGCTTCGTTCCCGGGGTAGTCATCGCTCCCAGAGAAGCCATCACTGCCTCCACACCGGCCACAACCGCCTTAACATGAAGCTCCGCTTCCAGTCTTTCTGCAATCTTCTGCATGGGAAGATGCTGGGTTTTTACCATGGCAGCGATTCCTACTGCCTTTTCCATACAGGTCTCCCCTGCAAGGGAACCTGAGATTTCCACAGGGGCAAGGGTATCCACAGCCAGTATATCTGTGATGCGTATCTCACTTCCATGTTCTTTCGCCACATCTGCCATGCTTGTTTTAATACGGGTGAGCATATTTCCCACGTTGGTATCTTTCTCCCCGTCTATATCGTAAATATCTCCGGCAGCGGAAAGGGTATCCATGATTTCATCCGCTCCGGCATCAATATTCACCTTTTTCTCCCGCGTTCCATGGAAAGTGATCTCTCCGGCGGGAAGTACATTTTCCCTCACATTTCCGTGAGGCGTACGGATGACCACCGCACTCCGTTTTCCTATCAGGCTTTTCGCAATAGGAGTGACCGCCTTGGTCTCTTCTGCGTCCAGTTCAAGGAGGGTGGCAATGCCATAAGGATTGGACAGCATCCGGATACTGCTTCCCGGAAGGGCAACCTCGATAGCCGCCCGTTTTCCCTCCGGTACCTTGCTGATATGGCGTACTTCATCCACTATGGGAATCTGTTTATTCAGCCTGTTCTCCACCAATACTGCCTCATCCGCCTGCAGAATAAGCCCGCATACATCCAGTTCCGGAATATGCTGGTTTAATCTGGCAGCGACCTCCTCATAGGAAAACTTGCTTGCAGCCACAACGATATAGGGAACACCCGGCTTTCCTTTCCAGATATTCTCCAAAAACAAAAGCTCACCCACCGCCTCCCCGGCTCCTGCCGGTGTAGAGGGATTAGATCGGAAGAGCACACGTCTG
>CALIZJ010000187.1 GCA_938028845.1 uncultured Blautia sp. | reverse complement strand
CCTACACGACGCTCTTCCGATCTTCTGAAACTCTATCAGTTCTCCAAGTTTATCATAATTCACCTTACCATCCGCATACATCGGGGTCACGATCGCAACGCCTGCACCTTTAAAAATTGCCATTTGCCTTCCTCCTTTGCTCTTCTGTAGCATCAAATTCATTGATCTATTTCCCTGCTGTTTCCTCTGTGGTCAGTGTAGTAATGCTGTCCACGTAAGGCAACAGCTCCCTGGGCAGTTTCCGTCCAGTCATGATGATACGCATAGATTCATCTTTCAGCTTAAGGATATCTGTGATCACATCAGCCGTTGTAATCCCGTTATCTAAAAGTCCCAGGATTTCATCCAGGATCAGGAAATCACACTCCTGCGTGGCAACGACTTTTCTTGCAAAATTTAAGCCGTTTATGATATTTCTTTTTTCTTCGTCTTTTTCCTGATCCGTCAAATCCTCATAACAGGTCTCAAACTTTTCAAATCGGAAAATCTTAATATCCAGATTATCCATATCTTCCACAAAATCCAGCTCACGCTTTTCTTTTCCTTTAAGAAACTGGATGATAATAACACTTTTCCCCTGCATGGAAGCCTTCAGGCTCTGGCCAATGGCAAGAGTGGTCTTCCCTACTCCGTTCCCGCAGTATACCTCTGTTAATTCTTTTTCCATAATAATTCCTCGTATGGTTAATGAAACAGCTAATTCATCATGCTTCTCGAATTACGTTTATCTTACCGCAGATTGATTAGAAATGCAAGCATTTGTGTTTTCTGCGCAATTTATCTCTGGGTTTCCTGCCATACCCGGCGCCTTATGCAATAGTTCTGGACAGCGGCAGGATACTCCTTCCTATTCTATATATTCCAGTTTACTTACTGATACTTCGTAGGCGGTCCGCTTTTCCGTTTCATTTTCCCCTATCCGTTTTACATACTCTCTGCTCTGGATCCGTCCCCAGATCAATACATGTCCTCCTACACAAAATGCAGAAGCATACCGGGCGTTCCTTCCCCAGCAGATGCATGGGATGTAATCAGATTTTCCATACGGTCGGTTCACCGCCATCAATAAATCGGCGATTTCTCTGCCAAGAGGTGTTTTCCGGTATACCGGCGGCTTGCATATATAACCATCCAAAAAAATCTGATTCACAGGAATGGACTCATCCTCTTCCTCCACAAATTTCAATTCCCGGGCAAATACAGACAGAACCAATCTGTTATGCTTCTCCTCATGGCGGTTATAGGAGCGGAACTGTCCGTGAATCTCTATGTATTCCCCCACATAATCCTGGGATACGTCTACCAGGCGCTCCGAAACCATCACCGGAATCCTGTCCTCTGAATCACTCAGGCGCTTTACCAGAAGCTCCATAGTATAAAAGCCCTCTCCAAATACCTGATGACTGAATGTAAAAGGGGTGTCAATTTTCCCCATGATCGAAACCTGATTGTTTTCGATAATTTTATCTGCCATAATAATCGTTCTCCTTCCTCTTTGGGTATCTTGTCTATATTATGTCTATGTGGAAGGGTATTTCTTTAGAACCAGAAATTAAAAAATTTTTTTGAATACCTTGTAATCTCCCAAAAATGTGGTAAACTTGAACTTCGGGGCATTATCCCCCGAAACAACAGGAAATATGCAGACTAATGACTGCTGCTGATAATTACTGCTATATAATATAGAAAGAATAAGAAAGGATTTTGATCTTTATGAAGATGAAACGTGAAGATGTACGCAACGTAGCCATTATCGCCCATGTAGATCACGGCAAGACTACCCTGGTGGATCAGCTTTTAAAACAGAGCGGCGTTTTCCGGGAAAACCAGGAAGTACAGGAACGTGTCATGGACTCCAACGACATCGAGCGGGAACGAGGCATTACCATTCTGTCTAAAAATACTGCCGTACACTATAAAGGTGTAAAGATAAACATCATCGATACCCCCGGACATGCGGATTTCGGCGGAGAGGTAGAACGTGTTCTTAAAATGGTGGACGGCGTTATCCTCCTTGTAGACGCCTTTGAAGGTGCTATGCCCCAGACAAAATTTGTACTGAAAAAAGCACTGG
>CALIZJ010000186.1 GCA_938028845.1 uncultured Blautia sp. | reverse complement strand
TACCAGAGATACCAGGATCTATACCGGACATTATAAGGAGGAAGCATATCTGGCCTACTATGGACGGCACTGCACGGCTGTGGGTGATCTGACACTGCCGGATAACGGTTCTTACCGCGTTGAAGTGATCGAAGTATGGGATATGACAAGAAAAACGATCCTTACCAATGTAAATGGAAAAGTGGAATTTTCCCTTCCGGGAAAAGAAGGGATCGCCGTGCTGGCAGTAAAAGAAGCCTCCATGTAACTTAGACAGACCTATAAACGAGGAGATTTTAGGAAAGGAGAGACAAAGAAAATTGTGACCGGAAACAGGAACGTTTCTTTGTATAGGAAGAGATTATGACGAAAAAACAGGTATTTAACCCTTATCTTCCGTCTTTTGAATACATACCGGACGGAGAACCCCATGTATTTGGAAACCGCATTTATTTATACGGCAGCCATGACCGGTTCCGGGGCGCCGGCTTCTGCCTGAACGATTATGTCTGCTATTCCGCAGATTTGAATGACCTGACAGAATGGAAATACGAAGGCGTGATCTACAGAAAAGAACAGGATCCCCGAAACCAGAATATCCCTGAGGATGCGCCGGAGCTGCCTTTTTTGTTCGGGATCATGCCCCAGGCGCCGGAGGATGTAAATCCCAGAGGCATCCATGCCATGTGGGCGCCGGATGTGGTACAGGGACTGGACGGACGGTACTATCTGTATTACTGTCTGGATTTTCTGCCGGAGATCGCGGTAGCCGTGTGTGAGGAACCGGCAGGAAAGTATGAGTTTTACGGCTTTGTAAAACATAAGGATGGAACGCCTCTGGGTGTGAAAGAGGGAGACCTCCTGCAGTTTGATCCGGGCATTTTTATTGACGAGGACCGGACGATCTATCTGTATTCCGGAAACGCGCCCATCAGCCTGGAAGCCGTAAATGAAAACCAGGCGTCCCAGGTCATGGAGCTGGAAGAAGACATGCTGACCTTAAAGGGAGAGCCCAAAAGGCTGATGCCGGACGTGCGGAACAGCCAGGGGACTGGCTATGAAGGACATGAGTTTTTTGAAGCCAGCTCCATTCGGAAAATCCATGGGAAATATTATTTTGTCTATTCTTCTGTCCGCAGTCATGAGCTGTGCTACGCGGTAAGCGACAAGCCGGATGAAGGCTATCAGTATGGCGGAACGCTGGTGGATATCGGGGATATCTTTTTGAACGGACGCACCGAGGAGGAAGCGGTAAATTGTCTGGGCAATACCCACGGCGGCATCGAAAAAGCGGGAGACCAGTGGTATGTTTTTTACCACAGGCAGACCAACCGTACCAATTTCAGCAGGCAGGGCTGCGCGGAAAAAATATATTTTGATGAAAAGGGAAAGATCAGCCAGGCGGAGGTGACCTCCTGCGGACTGAACGACGGGCCCCTAGAAGGGAAGGGATTCTATCCGGCAAGGATCTGCTGCCATCTGACCTCCGCAAAAGGGGCGGCATTTTCCCATCCGGACGATATGAAAATGGATTATCCTTATCTGACCCAGGATGTTCCGGATATGGATCCTACAGAAGAATGGATCCGGAAAGATAAAGAGGAGCCTGTTCAGTATATTAAAAATATGCAGGATGGGTCCACCGCAGGATATAAATACTTTGACCTGCGGGATACGCAGGCGATCCGTCTCCAGGTGCGCGGAAATGCCAGCGGCACCATAGAGATAAGGACTTCTGTCCATGGTGAAAGGATCGGAACCATTCCGGCGGATGTTTCTTCTGACCAGTGGAAGGAAATTGAGGGATCCCTGCAAAAGGGCGGCAGCCGGGACGGCCTTTATTTCACCTATAAAGGAACAGGAACATTGGATCTCAGAGGATTTACCTTAAAATAACAATGAAGATCAGAGCTTAAAAACAGAAGGAAAAAGACAGGAGGAACAGCTTATGTATCATGCATTTCATCCCGGCAAGGTATGGCTGGACACAGAAGGAAAAAGGATCCAGGCCCACGGCGGTTCTGTGATGTATGTGGACGGAGTCTATTACTGGTACGGAGAGAATAAAGAAAAAACCACAGGGGACGCTCCTGTCTGGCACTGGGGCGTGCGCTGCTATACGTCAAAGGATCTGTACAACTGGGAAGACAAAGGACTGATCATCCCACCGGAGCCGGATGACCCGGCTTCCCCGCTGCACCCACAAGCTCAGATGGACCGGCCCCATATCCTTTACAATAAAGAGACCGGTAAATATGTGTGCTGGCTGAAGATCATGGGAGGGGGAAGGATCCAGACAGAAACGGTTCTCACAGCGGATCATATCCTGGGACCATATACGAAAGTAAGAGAAAGACTGAAGCCATTGAACATGTGTGCCGGCGATTTTGACCTGGCTGTGGCGGAAGACGGAAAGGCGTACTATTACTTTGAAAGGGTACACAGCGAACTGATCTGTGCGGATCTCACCGATGATTATACCAACGTGACAGGCTATTACAGCACCCATTTCCCAAGAGTTTCTCCGCCGGATGTGCGGGAAGCGCCTGCTCATTTCCGGAGAAAGGGAAAGCATTATCTGATCACTTCGGGGACGACCGGGTACCTGCCAAATCCATCGGAAGCGGCGGTGGCGGATACCTGGCACGGGCCTTTCCGGGTGCTGGGAGATCCACATGTGGAGGACAAAAGCCATACGTCCTTCCATTCCCAGATTTCTTCTGTTTTTAAAGTAGAGGGGAAAAAGGATCTTTATATCGCCTGCGCGGACAGGTGGCTTCCCGGGATGATGGACCTGGAGTACCCGGAATACGCCAGACTATTTAAGAATGCCTTTGACCTGGATCTGGAATCGGAGCAGACCATTAAAGAACTGGTGGGATATATCGGGGATGATTCCAGACGGAACACTTCTGTGGCGGATTATGTATGGCTTCCCATTGAATTTGACGGAGAAATGCCCCGGATAAGGTGGCGGGATGAGTGGAGCCTGGACGAATTTGAATGACAGAGCAGAAAATCCTTATGATAAGACAGGAGGAATTTTTCATATGTATCCATACGAAAACAGTGAAAATACACCAGAAGAACGGGCGGAGGACCTGCTGTCCCGGATGTCCCTGGAGGAAAAAATGGGCCAGGTAAGCTGCTATTTTGTCAGCGAGCCGGGGGATTACCGGGGACTGGCGGAATTTCCCCGTGGTGTGGGGGAAGTAAGCGCTCTGCAGATGCGTCTTCTGGAAACCTTGGAGGAATGCGTCCAAATGCAGCGGGAGGTGCAGAAAAAGGTCAT
>CALIZJ010000185.1 GCA_938028845.1 uncultured Blautia sp. | reverse complement strand
AGTATTTCCACATTCCTTTTTACATATTTCAAACAGCTTTTGAGTATTGGAACTGTGCCTGCCTCCAATGACAAGCATAGTGTCTACCTCTCCGGCTATCTTTCTTGCTTCATTCTGCCGTTCTTCGGTAGCATTACAAATAGTGTTTAAAACATCAAGAGTATTTAAAACATTATTATAATACCTCTTTTTGCCGAGAATTTCAACTAATTCTTTAAATTTGTTGTAATTAAATGTCGTTTGGGAAACAACACAAATTGTTTTGCCCTCATCCGGCGAAAAATTTTCCGCCTCCTGCTCATTTCCGATCACAGAATAGGGACCTGTGCACCAGCCGCAGATTCCCTTTACCTCCGGATGGGAGGCATCCCCGATAATAACGATATGGCTGCCTTTTTTTCCTTCCCGTTCCACGATCCTGTGAATCTTAAGAACAAAGGGGCAGGTAACGTCCACATAGGAGATTCCTCTTTCTTTCAGTTTATCATATACTCTTTTTCCCACGCCATGGGAACGGATCACTACCGTCCCTTCTTTCAGTGTATCCAGATCCTTTTCTTCTATAACAGAAACGCCTTTCTGTTCAAGATCAGAAACCACAGTCTCATTATGGATAATGGGACCAAGGGTGTAAATCCTGGAATCCGTGCTGGAAAGGAGCTCATATACCTTATCTACCGCACGCTGTACTCCGAAGCAGAAGCCGGCGGTCTTTGCCACTTTTATTTCCATCGTTTAAAACTGCCTCTTCTTTATTTTGACATTTTTTCTTCATAAATCTGTAATATTCGTTTTACCACCTGGGGAATGTCCAATTCCGAAGTATCTACAAGAACGGCATCCTCCGCCTGGCGCAAGGGAGAAACCTCCCGGTTCATATCCCTTTCGTCTCTCTCTTTAATGTCTTTTTCGATTTCTTCTATATCACAGGCACAGCCCTTTTCTTTTAGTTCCAGATAACGGCGTTTGGCGCGTGTTTTCACGCTGGCTGTAAGAAAAATCTTAACCTGTGCATCCGGAAGGATCGTGGTGCCGATATCCCTTCCGTCCATCACCACGCTGTTTTGCCTGGCAATCTCCCGCTGGAGGTTTAAAAGCCATTCCCGGACTTTCGGCTTCGCAGAACTTACAGAAGCCATATTCCCTACTTCCTCAGTGCGAAGATAAGCCGTAACGTTCTCTCCGTTTAAAAAAACCTGCTGCTCTCCATCCTTATAGGCAATGGAAATATCCGCATGCTGACATTCTCTTTCGATTTCCTGTGCGTCTTTTTCATCCACGCCTTTTCTAAGCAAATGCAGTGCTATGGCACGGTACATCGCCCCGGTATCCACGTAAATAAAAGACAGCTCTTTTGCCACAAGCTTCGCAATCGTACTTTTTCCGGCTCCTGCCGGTCCGTCAATTGCAATATTACAAATCATCTATTTTTCCTCCTTATTCCAAGTTCCTTTTTCTCCGCCCGGCACTCCTATAAAAATGCCTGTCCTTCATGAAAGGGCCGAAGCCGCAAGGTACGCGGTAGACCAGGCAATCTGAAGGTTAAAGCCCCCGGTGATTGCATCCAGATCCAGCACCTCCCCGATAAAATACAAATGACCAAGCCGCTTTGATTCCATCGTGCCAGGCTGGATATCTTTTACCGACACACCGCCTCTGGTAATGATAGCTTCTTTAAACTCTCCCCTGCCGGTAATGGTAAAAGGAAAGGCTTTTACAAGAGCCCCGAATGCTTTTCTTTCTTCCCTGGAAATCTCATGTACCGGTTTGTCCGGCTGGATTCCCCCAAGTTCCAGTATAACAGGGGTAAGAGAAGCCGGAAAAAGCACATGGATCACATTTTTAAACTGTTTATTCTGCCCTTTTTCAAATTCCCGCAAGATTCTGGCATCCAGCTGTTCCGGGGAAAGAGCAGGCTTTAAGTCCACCCAGGCTTTCAGCTCCTCCTTTTCCAGCTGGTCCCCGATGACAGCGCTGGCTGTAAGTACAAGCGGTCCGCTCACTCCATAATGGGTAAACAGCATTTCGCCGAAATCCTGGTAAAGGATCTTTTTTCCTGTTTTTATGGTCAGCTTTACATTCCGAAGAGAAAGACCCTGCAGCTCTGGGATATACGCTTCCTTTGTCAGCAGAGGGACCAGGGAAGGTGCCAGCTTCGTTACCTGATGCCCTGTCTCCTTGGCAAAACGGTAGCCATCACCTGTGGAACCGGTAGACGGATAAGACAGGCCGCCTGTAGCAACGATCACATGATCCCCTTTTAAAATCCTGCCGTCTAAAAGACGCACCCCCGCAGCCTGCCCGTTCTCTTCCAGAATTCCCGCAGCCTCGGTATGAAGATGTATCTGTACACCGGCCTTTTTCATCTCCTCTGTAAGGGCACGTATGATATCCGAAGAGTGATCCGAACAGGGAAATACACGGTTTCCTCTCTCTGTCTTTAAAGGAACTCCCGCCTCTTCAAAAAAGTCCATCACCTCTTTTGGACCATAAGTATAAAAAGCGCTGTACAAAAACTTCCTGTTTCTTATAACAGCAGGAAAAAGCTCTTCCGGGTCACAGGCGTTGGTCAGGTTGCATCTTCCCTTTCCGGTGATATACAGTTTTTTCCCAAGTTTTTCATTTTTTTCCAGGACGTGGACTTCGTGTCCGTTTCTTGCCGCATACACACTTGCCAGCATCCCGGCAGCGCCGCCGCCTACAATGATTACCTTACTCATAGATGCCCTCGTTTCACTCAAAATTTGAAACTATTATATCAGAAACCAGATAGATTGCAAGTCCTCTCTTAGCTGCTTTTTTCTTTCTCTGTCTTTTATACCGAAAAACTGTCTCTTATACAAAAGCGCTTGAATTCTGAATTTTTGTGTTCTATACTCAAATCCAGTCAAGGAGGAACACCCCATATGAAAAAAATAGCTGTCTGTGACGACGATCCCAAAATGCTCTCTGCTATGAAAGAGTATTTGAATTCCGTAAAACAGATTTTTCACATAGACTTTTTTGCCAGCGGAGAAGCTCTCATAAAAGCAGCGCTTCCCTACGACATTATCTTTCTGGATATTGACATGAAAGGGATGTCCGGCATTGACACAGCCAGAAAAATACGCACTTACAGCAAAAAGGCAAAAATCATTTATGTGACTGCTTATGAAGATTATAGAGATTACGCCTTTTCCGTCCATGCTTTTGGTTATCTTTTAAAACCCGTATCCAAAGAAAGCATCCTGAAAGTACTCCTCGAAGCGCTGGATTATGCCAAAGAAGAAGCAGCCGGCCCGAAACTGCGCTTCCAGACGGAAGAAGGAATTCAGGAACTTCTTACAAAAGATATCTGCTATTTTGAATACCAAAACAGGAAAATCCGGATTGTAACAAAAAAGAATGTCTTCCACATCCATGAAGGCATCGGCACTCTTGGCGAGCGCCTGGCGGAGATGGGGTTTGCCTCTCCCCACAAAAGCTTTGTAGTCAATCTCGCCCATGTAAAAGCCATTCAGGGATACGAACTTATCATGGCAAACGGCGACTGCCTGCCTCTGTCCCAAAAGCGTTCGCCCCAGTTCCGTCAGATCCTGACCCGGTATCTTGCCCAGCAGATTTAGGAGGTGAAGTTCATGTTCAGTGCATATTTAAACTTGTTTTTAGCAATTGCAGAAGAGATTTCGGTCTATGCGTGCGCAGGCCTTTTTATGAAAAACAATGGCCGGCAGATTTTCCGCAAACGTTCCTGGTATATTCTGTCCTTTTCCCTTTGTATCATAGCCGCTTTTTTTCTGAACCTGCATTTTCAGGCCACAGGACATCCATGGAGAGGATTGCTTTTTCAGCTTATTTCTTTTATGATCCTGGACCGCACCCTCTTCCACACAAGGCTGCAAAGCCTGTTTTTGGATCTTGTATTTACAGGCATCCTGTTTTTGTCTGTGGAGGCCGGTATTTTTGTAACAAACGTGATCTTTTATTCCATCCATGTACAGAATCTATTGTGGTTGGGAAACTTTACCATGGTGATAAAAATCCTGTGTATGATCCTTGTCACCTTTTTCGCTGTCAGTTGGCAAAAACAGCTTAAAATCGTGGGGATAAAGAAAAGGCAGGCCTTTGCCATCCTTGCCCTTCCCCTTTTCAGTGTTTTTTATTTCTATTCTCTTTTAGAAATGAGCTTTGTTTATATACAGCTGAAAAGCATTACCCTGCTCCTGGCAAACATTATCGCCCTGGTGCTTTTAAATTTTTATTTCCTTTATTTATGGAGGCATTTTTTACATTCCAGAGAGCTTAAAAAAAAGCTGGATCTTTTTCAGACCCAGAGCAGCCTGCAGTACCGGTATTATGAGCAATTGGAAGAAAAATATAAAGAATCACGAAAAATGATACACGATATGAAAAATCATTTAGCCGCTATCCAACAGCTCTATGAAAAGGATGCCCGTCCCGCCACAGACCAGTACATGAACGACCTGTACCATATGCTGAACCGGTTTGGGGAAAAATATTATTCTTCCAATAAAATGCTGAATATCATTTGCAACGACAAGCTTTCCTTTGCGCAGCAAAAAGGGATTGCCGTCACCGCAGAAATCGGAGATGTAGATTTTTCTGATATGAGGGATATTGATATCACCACTATTTTTGCCAATCTTCTGGACAATGCCATCGAAGCGGCCGCGGACACCCCTACCCCCTATCTGAAATTAAAAATACAGGAAGTACACAGTTTCCGGGTAGTCAGCCTTATCAACTCCGCATTGCCGGACCAGAAAAAAAGCGGGCATATGGGACTTGGTCTTGAAAATGTCCGCCATACTGTGGAAACCTATTCAGGAACTATAAACAGGGAGCAGCTTGCAGATGAATTTCACATAAGCCTTATGCTCCCGGGAAAGGAGAATGTATGATATACGGATGGATCACTATATTTTTATGTGCGGGAATCCCTCTTTTAGGCGCTGTCTTTTTTCTGTTTTATAAAAAAGCCACCATTTATACCTTTTTCATGGGAGCCGCCTGTTTTTTTCTCTCCCAGTTAATCCTTAGGATTCCCCTTTTTAACTGGCTTTCGGGGCATAACGACTGGTTTGCCCTTGCGCCTTATACAAATCCTGTCCTTTACACAGCTATTTTAGCTTTTTCGGCAGGAATATTTGAAGAAATCGGCCGATGGATCTTTATGAAATATCCATGTAAAGGAAAAGATACGTGGATGCACGGCGTTTCCTTCGGCCTTGGACACGGAGGCATCGAAGCGGTATGGGTACTGACCTTATCCGTCATCCCTTCCCTTCTTAACGGCACTCTTTCCCTTGCCGGATGGGAGGTGATCCTTGTAGGGCTGGAACGCCTGTGTGCAATGTCCTTTCATATTGCCATGAGTATCCTGGTCCTTATAGGCGTACGAAAAAAGCGCTTCCGCTTTTGTGCGGCCGCGATCCTGATCCATGGCATTTTTGATCTTACCACAATTATTCCAAACCACGGAATCATCTGGGCAATACTGGCCCTTTGCGCCATTGCTTCACTGGCATTTACCCTGTGGGCAAAATCCCGGATATTCATAGAGAAAGAGAAAGGAGAAAAGTTATGAAAAGAATTCTGTTTACTGTTTCCGTCATGATCGCCTTTGTACTGCTTCTTACGTCATGCGGCACCTCTTCCAAACTTCCTGAGGGTTTTACAGAGGAAGAGGTAAAGGAACAGACCATACAGGACATTGAGCTGGCCTGCGAAGAAGGATTTGAAGCCTGGAAAAGCCGTTTTCAGAAAGCTTTACAGCCCAGTCTGACAGAGGATTCCTATAATTCCTTCCTTGCTGTTCTAAAAGAGAAGGGCGCATTTAAGGAATATGGGAAATGTGCTTTTGTAGGACAGAAACAGGACGGAAAGAAATATGCTGCATGTATCATGATCGTAGAATACGAAGAGGGCAGCATCCAGTATACCGTCGGTTACGACGAGAATATGGACCTGGTTCAGTTCGTGGTCAAATAAACACATAAGAATAAAAAATGAAAAAATGAAAACCATAAACAAAAAGGCGCTGGGTTTAATTCCCAGCGCTCTTTTTATCTGTATTTTTCTCTTAAACCGGATAGGAACCAGTCTCTTTATCAGCAGCTGTTTCATCCACACCAGTCTGCTGTGCCTGACGGTATTTGAAGAATTCCGTAGCAACCTGCGGGAAAAGAGCGTAGGACAATACGTCCTCATCCTGCTCTTTATACTGTGCCATCTCGCTCTCCAGCTTATCCAGCTCATTGTCAAGAAGGTCTGCAGGACGGCAGGTGATCGGCTCGGTATCTCCGATACACTTCTTCTGTACTTCCGGATTAAACGGTTTTACGGTTGCGCCGTATTTTCCGCTTAATACATCTCTGGTTTCCTTTGTAACCATCTTATATCTTTCGCCCATAAGTACGTTAAATACAGCCTGTGTACCCACAATCTGAGAAGACGGTGTAACAAGCGGCGGCTCGCCCAGGTCTTTACGCACACGGGGAACTTCTTCCAGCACATCGTAGAATTTATCTTCTGCGTGCTGCTCTTTTAACTGGCTTGTCAGGTTAGAAAGCATTCCGCCTGGTACCTGGTACAGCAAAGTCTTAATGTTTACACCCAGGTTCTTCGGATTTAAGAGACCGCTGTCCAGAGCCTCGTCACGGATCGGACGGAAGTAGTCTGCGATTTCCGCAAGAAGGTTCTGATCAAATCCTGTATCATAAGGAGTACCCTTAAATGTCTCTACCATAACTTCTGTAGCCGGCTGAGAGGTACCTAATGCAAATGGAGAGATCGCTGTGTCAATAATATCCACGCCTGCTTCCACTGCCTTTAAATATGTCATAGAAGCCACGCCGGAAGTATAATGGGTATGAAGATCGATCGGAATCTTAACCGCTTCTTTCAAAGCAGAAACAAGCTCTGTAGCCTTGTACGGAAGAAGAAGGCCGGCCATATCCTTGATACAGATAGAATCTGCTCCCATTTCCTCGATCTGTTTTGCAATGTTTGTCCAGTAATCTAAAGTATACGCATCTCCTAAAGTATAGGAAAGAGCTACCTGAGCGTGAGCTTTTTCTTTATTTGCCGCCTTTACAGCAGTTCTAAGATTGCGCATGTCGTTCATACAGTCAAAAATACGGATGATGTCGATTCCGTTTGCTGCAGATTTCTGTACAAAATACTCTACCACATCGTCTGCATATGGACGGTATCCAAGGATATTCTGTCCACGGAAGAGCATCTGAAGTTTTGTGTTTTTAAATCCGTCACGTAACTTACGAAGTCTTTCCCACGGATCTTCTTTCAGGAAACGCAAAGATGCGTCAAAGGTAGCACCGCCCCAGCACTCTACTGCATGGTAGCCCACCTTATCCAGTTTTTCTACGATCGGGAGCATCTGCTCTGTAGTCATACGGGTCGCGATCAGAGACTGATGAGCGTCACGCAGAATCGTTTCCACTATTTTAACAGGTTTCTTTTCTAATTCTGCCATAATATTTTCTCCTTCATTTGATTGATGTTAAGCGGATATTCCCACTCCGCTTCCCAGATTGGATTAAAATACTCCGAAGATTGCCATAAACGTTCCGGCAGCAACAGCTGTACCGATAACACCGGCTACGTTAGGTCCCATAGCGTGCATCAGCAGGAAGTTGGTCGGGTCTGCTTCTGCGCCCACCTTCTGAGATACACGGGCTGCCATAGGAACGGCGGATACACCGGCTGAACCGATCAGCGGATTGATCTTTCCGCCTGACAGTACACACATAAGCTTGCCCAGCATAACGCCGCCAAAGGTACCAAAGGCAAAGGCAACAAGACCTAATACAACGATTTTCAAAGTATCTACATTCAAAAATGCCTCTGCGCTGGTAGTTGCACCTACAGATGTACCAAGAAGGATAACGACAATGTACATAAGCGCATTAGAAGCAGTTTCCGTAAGCTGTTTTACAACACCTGATTCTCTGAACAGGTTTCCAAGCATCAGCATACCTACAAGAGGAGCTGTGGTAGGAAGGATCATACATACAACAATTGTAATTACGATCGGGAACAGGATCTTTTCCAGCTTACTTACCGGACGAAGCTGTTCCATCTTGATCTTGCGCTCTTTTTCAGTGGTGCAGAGTTTCATGATCGGCGGCTGGATGATCGGCACAAGGGCCATATACGAATAAGCCGCCACAGCAATGGGACCCATCAATGCTGTCTGTCCCAGTTTACCTGCCAGGAAAATGGAAGTAGGTCCGTCAGCACCTCCGATAATGGAGATCGCTGCCGCTGCTTTTCCATTGAATCCCATGAAGATTGCCAAAAAGTATGCCACGTAAATACCAAGCTGTGCGGCAGCACCCATAAGGAAGCTCTTTGGATTTGCGATCAGCGGACCGAAGTCGGTCATTGCGCCAACGCCCATGAAAATAAGGGACGGTAAAATACTCCACTCATCCAGCACATAAAAATAATACAAAAGTCCACCC
>CALIZJ010000184.1 GCA_938028845.1 uncultured Blautia sp. | reverse complement strand
CGATATCGTCCGCCGTATCTTCCATATTGCGTCCGGCAAATGCACGCCGAAGGGAAGAAAGGCGTTTATGAGATTTATTGATACACTGTAAACGGAACATAAACACGGAACATAAACAAAGAGAAAAATAAACGGATACAGGAGGAACAGGAACATGAAAATCTTAGTGACAGGCGGGGCCGGCTACATTGGAAGCCATACGTGTGTGGAGCTTCTGAATGGGGGCTATGAGGTGGTAATCCTTGATAATCTTTATAATTCCAGTCCCAAAGCAGTGGAGCGGATTCAGACAATCACCGGAAAGACGGCAGTATTTTACCAGGCAGATCTTCTGGACAAGGAATCTGTCAAAGAGGTGTTCGACCGGGAGCGCATCGATGCAGTGATTCATTTCGCAGGCCTGAAGGCCGTGGGCGAATCGGTGGCAAAGCCCATAGAGTATTATCACAACAATATCACCGGCACGCTGAATCTATGCGATGAGATGAGAAACCATAGAGTAAAAAACATTATTTTCAGTTCATCGGCGACGGTGTACGGAGATCCGGCGCAGATTCCGGTTTCTGAAGAATGTCCGAAGGGGACGCCGACAAATCCCTACGGATGGACGAAATGGATGTTGGAACAGATTCTTACGGATATCCATACGGCGGATCTGGAGTGGAACGTCATCCTTCTCCGCTGCTTTAATCCCATCGGCGCTCACAAGAGCGGCATGATCGGGGAAGATCCCAAGGGGATTCCTAACAATCTGCTTCCTTACGTGGCCCAGGTGGCCATTGGCAAGCTGGAGTGTGTGGGGGTTTTTGGAAACGACTATGACACGCCGGATGGTACAGGCGTCAGGGACTATATCCACGTGGTGGACTTGGCAAAGGGTCATGTGAAGGCGATTGAGAAGCTGGAGGCCAGAGAGGGCGTCAGCGTATTCAATCTGGGAACAGGAAACGGTTACAGCGTGCTGCAGGTGATTGAAGCCTTCGGCAAAGCTTGCGGACATCCGATTCCCTATGAAATCAAACCCCGCCGCCCCGGTGACATAGCAGCGTGTTATTCCACCTGCGAAAAGGCAAACAAAGAGCTGGGCTGGAAGGCGGAAAACGGAATCGAGGAGATGTGCGCCGACTACTGGAACTGGCAGTCAAAGAACCCAAACGGTTATAACGATTAAAAAGATACACAAGCAGTTTTAAACGGAAGAAGAGATAAGATAAAATCAAGCTATTTATGTTTAAGAGTATGTTATTCCATCTTCAATTACTTGCGTAAATTCGATGGAAGTGTTTTATATCCCCATAGCTAAAGCAAGAGGTTTTACAACACATTGGATAAAAGCCGGCTGGAGCCGGACGGGATCAGAGTTAAGGTTCTGGCTTTAGCAGATTATTAATGATCCCCTGTATGTGATACCAGTCTGAGTTCCTGTTCCAGCCCAGGGACTTATTTACAGCAAAATTCCCGTGGAGCATGAACAGGAAAATCTTTTCGGCCTCCCATTCTGAGACATGATAATCTTCCATGATTTCCGGAATACGATATGGCTTCTGCGCCTGATACAGCTTCTTCAGGATGTGGCGGGACAGACCTTCATCCAGAAAAAGAACCCGATACTTAGGGTCGCTTGCGGCGCGCTGGCAGGCCGGGGGCAGGGCATCGGGATCAGAGCCTGTTTCTTTAAGGCCCTTTTCATTTTCTATGCTCTGCCTGGAGAGGGCAGAAGGAATCGGGTGCAGATCAAGCTCCGTAAGACGGAGCGCGTCGTCCAGCAATTCGTCTAAGACATCATCAATATTGTTATAATGCAGATAAAAGGTTGCTCTGGTAATTTCAGCCTGCCTGCACAGAGATGCGACCGTTATTTTTTCATAGGGCGTATTCTGGAGCAGATCTAAAAGTGCGTCTTTAATCATTCCCTTGGTCATAAGGGTTCTTCGGTCCGTTTTTCTTTTCGTCAAAGGAACTTCCTCCCTGAAATACAATACAAAGTCCGGCAATGTGTAAAGAACTGTTCTTCTTTGCGCAATGTTGGATAGGACTTTTAGAATTGTTTACAGTATAATTTTTTCTATACAAGATGTCAAGGAATGCTTGCTTAGGAGGAAATTGTCGTATGGAAACATATAGAGGAATTGCAGAGAAAATCGGAAAGGCGGAAGCCGTCGTGATCGGCGCCAGCAATGGTTTTTCCATCTCAGAAGGACTTCATATCTTTGCGGATAATGAAGCTTTTGAGGAGGTCTTTGGTGACTTTAAGAGAGCCTATGGTATCCGCAGTATACTGATGGGACTTTTTACCAAGTGGCCTTCGGAAGAAATAAAATGGGCGTTTTTCAGCAGGCTTATCAATCATTACAGCATTGGTTATACAGGAAGCCCTAATATGGAAGCCCTGAAAACAATCATCGGAGACAAGTCGTATTTTTTTGTGACTTCCAATGGGGAAAACCACTTTGAGCTTGCCGGGTTTGCACCGGATTCCATCTGGGAAATCGAAGGGAGCTGGAAAGAAATGCAGTGTGAAAATGGATGCCACAGTACGCTGTACCCGCTGTTTCCTTTGATTCCTGACATGGCAGCATCGGAAAAGGATATGAGAATTTCACCGGAACTTGTTCCAAAATGCCCGAAATGCGGAGGACCGATGAACCTTCATTCTCCGCAGAGACATATGGCCCCATGGGATCTGGAAATACAGAAACGGTTTGAGCGTTTTATTCAGGAATATCATGGGAAACGCCTTACTATCCTGGAGCTTGGGATCGGCTGGAAAAATCAGCTGATCAAAGCGCCCTTGATGCGTCTGGCAGAAGAAGAACCGCAGGCTGTTTATATTACAGTAAACAAAGGAGAGATCTATATTCCGGATCCGATTGCCGAAAAATCTTACGGACTTGACGGTGATCTGACAGAGGTATTGAAACGGCTGAAACAGGCTGCTGAGGAAAGAAGCAGATGAAGGAGGAAACAGATACATGAGTATGTATGAAAACCTGGTCATGCAGACACAGATGAATTATTCAAGATATTACGGGCTATACGCTGCCGGAAAGACACCGGTCAAATTAAGCAGCCGGAAGCCACTGCCTTACGAAAGGCAGATTGAGGAATTTGCGGGTAAAATAAAAGAAGCAGACTGCATTATCGTTGGCGGGGCTTCTGGCCTCTCCTCTGCGGGAGGCGGGGACTTTTACTACGAGGATACGCCGTCCTTTCGCCGCTATTTCGGAAAATTTGCGGAAAAATACGGCTTTAAGGGAGCCTTTAACGGTATGGGATATCCGTATAAGACCAGAGGGGAGTTTTGGGCTTATCTCGCCACATTCCTGCATACTACCCAGACGGCACCCATCCGGAAGCCTTATCAGGATCTTGATGCTATTTTGCAGGGAAAGGATTTTTTTATTCTCACTACCAATCAGGACACGCAGTTTGTAAAGCTTTATCCCGATGAGAAGGTGGCGGAGATCCAGGGGGACCACCGTTTCTTTCAGTGTTCAAAACAGTGCTGCGATCAGACATGGGATGCCGTAAAGCCAGTAGAAAAGATGATCGAAGCCATGGGGGAGGGTACCAGTATCCCGGAAAAAATGATCCCCCGATGCCCGGTCTGCGGGGCAGAAGCGTTCCCATGGGTGCGGGGATACGGGAATTTCCTGCAGGGAACGAAATATGAGGAGCAGTATCAGAAGATCTCAGAGTATATTCTGAAAAATCAAGAAAAGAAGATACTCTTTCTGGAGCTTGGCGTGGGAAGGATGACGCCGATGTTTATACAAGAGCCATTCTGGAACCTGACGCTGAACCTTCCGAAAGCCTTTTATATCGCTGTAAACGCGCAGTATGCGTTTCTGCCGGAGCAGATAGAAGAGAAGGGATTTGCAATACGTGGAGATATCGGGCGCGTACTGGAGGATGTCCGCACAGAGATGGAAGGAGAAGGGAGAGAATGATCAGGGAAAACCGCGCGTTTATGGAAATGATGAAAACAGCAAAGGAATGGCTTTCGGGCAGAAACCCTCTGGAAATCGCAGAGAAAACGGGAATCCCTTATGAGAAAGAAAACAGTGCCTTTCATCTGTCCAGCCTGGGTACGGAAGTTTCTATTCACTATCCGGATTTTGAGATAACGCCGTATGTCAATGAATGGCAGCAGTTAATTATCCTGCATTACATGAAACTGGCGGACGGCGCTCCTTTGACCGGGGAATGGATGTCCATGCGGGAGATCCGGGACGGTCTGATCCGGGGCGGGGATTTTGATTTCCGTTGTGAGCGTGTGATCCGGCAGCGGTTTGGCCAGATACCCATCGATGAACTTTCGCAAAAATGCCAGGTACTAGGCGGCAGGATTCTGGACAGTAACGCAGATTTTACCGTCCGGTTCGACTTCCTGCCTTATTATCCCATGTTGCTGAAGCTGTGGTTTGCGGATGAAGAATTTCCGGCATCCGGAAAGCTTTTGGTGGATAAATGCGCAGATCATTATCTGACCATAGAAGACGCAGTGACAGCAGGGCAGGTAGTCATGGAAGCGATTGCAGGAGTGTTCTGAAGCAAAAGCCCGGTCCTACAGGAGATCCTCGCGCTGATCGTGGATCAGGAAATTTTCGATTCCTGCTTTGATAAACTGATCAATGGCCTGCTGTACTTTCGTCCAGTCGCCGCAATGCTGTTTGACCATTCTGCGGTTGATGGCAAGGCAGCCGTTCATCTGGAAATAGAAAATAGCTTCGGTCTGCTCAAAAGTCAGAAGGCTGTGCTGCATTAAATGTGTAATAAATTGTTCCTTACCGGAATCTGCCAGCTTTTCCAACATTCGGGAGGCGGTGATATCATCAAAAAAGAGTACCTGATACTGGGAGGCGGAACGGATCTTTTCACAGAACGGATAGGTGCAGTTTTGCTTGTAAGGACAGAGCACATGGTCCAGGACGCTTGATGTATCTGAAAGAAAATCTTCAAAAATATCATCCAGGACATCGTCAATATCGCAGTAATGAAGGTAGAAAGTGCCGCGGTTCATTTCTGCCTTTTTGCATAGCTCCGTTACGGTAATTTTACTATATGGCTTGTTTTTTAGTTCTTCCAGCAGGATATCTTTAATAGTCTGGCGCGTGTATCGGGTGCGGCGGTCGGTTTTCTGTGTTTTTTCCATAAAAGTTCCCTCCAGGTTCTATACAATTTCCGGATTCTGTTCAGAAACGTATCATTGTGAAAATATTGACGATTGAACTATTTGACAGATTTATTATAATGGCTTTAATGTAAAAAATCAACAACATGTTTAGATACTAAACACCATGTATATAAGGAGGAGTAAGTAAGATGGGACATATTATAGCAGTTGCAGGAAAAGGCGGCGTAGGGAAGACAACATTGTGCGGACTGTTAATCCAGTATCTGTGTGAAACCGGCAGAAAGCCTGTGCTGGCAGTGGATGCGGACGCAAATGCGAATCTGAACGAGGTTCTTGGTGCAGAGGTCGAGTGTACGCTAGGGGAACTGCGGGAGGAAATAGAGAGGGCGGGTGTGGACAGCCGCTATCAGATTCCTGTGGGGATGACAAAACAGGCATACTTGGAAATGCGTTTGGCAGATGCTGTTGCAGAGGAAGATGATTATGACCTGATGGTAATGGGACGTACACAAGGACAGGGCTGTTACTGTTTTGTAAATGGTCTTGTACAGACGCAGATTCAAAAACTGCAGAGTCATTACCCGTATGTGGTAGTGGACAATGAAGCCGGTATGGAACATATCAGCCGGGGATTGATTCCATCTATGGAAATTGCCATATTGGTCAGTGACTGTTCCCGAAGGGGCGTGCAGGCTGCAGGCAGGATTGCCGCATTGATGAAGGAACTGAACTTCAAGCCGAAGACAGTCGGGTTGATCGTAAACCGTGCGCCAGACGGCGGTCTTGACAAAGGTACAATGGAAGAAATCGAAAAACAGGGCTTAAATCTTTTGGGAGTCGTGCCGCAGGATCAGAATGTGTACCAGTATGACTGTGACGGGAAGCCTATCGTCCAGCTCCCGAAGGACTCCCCTGTACGGTGCGCTCTCCGTGATATTATACAGAAACTGGGATTATAGGAGACTGACCAGATGCGCTTAGAAAAATTGCATGTGTATCTGAGGCACAAGGGCAGGGAATACCAATATACAGAAGAAACCGACTGCGTAAGTATTGACTGGGAGTACAGAGGGTTTATGTGCCATGTATTGGAACTTCCCGAATTCTGTGCAGAGAATAATGTGAGAATCGCGGGTATAATGGAAGATTATACGGATGATCATGAAGAACAGGTCATTGAGGTAATGGAAAGGTGGGTATAAGGAGTTGAAAATTGCAGTAACAGGGAAAGGCGGCGTAGGAAAAACATCCTTTGCCGCTACATTGGCAAGAGTATTTGCAGAGTCAGGGAGAAACGTTCTGGCAGCGGATGCAGACCCGGATGCGAACCTGGGGCTTGCGCTGGGATTTCCGGAAGACATGGTGGATTCTATTGTACCGATTTCTAAAATGAGGAAAATGATTGAAGAACGCACCGGGGCCGATAAGGACAATACGTTTTATGTGCTGAATCCCCAGGTCAGCGATATCCCGGATAAATACGGGAAACTATACCACGGAATCCGGCTGCTCCTGCTTGGAACAGTGGATACGGCAGGAAGCGGCTGCGTATGTCCGGAAAATGTAATCCTGAAACGGATAATCAATAATTTAGTGCTCCACCGCGACGACGTTGTTATTTTGGATATGGAAGCGGGATTGGAACACTTGGGACGGGGGACAACATCCGGAATGGATCAGTTCATTGTTGTCATTGAACCCGGAGCCAGAAGTATCCAGACCTACCGGAACGTGAAGCGCCTTGCACAAGGACTGGGCGTAAAGCAGGTAAAGGTAGTCGCAAGTAAAGTAAGGGATGAAAAGGATGAAAGCTTTATCTTAGAAAAAATCCCGCCGGAAGATTTTCTTGGCTTTATCCATTATCATTCCAGTATTATGGAAGCGGACCGGCTGGGAAAGTCCCCTTATGACTGCAGCCCGGAGCTGGTACAAGAAGTAAAGGATATCGTACAGAGAATGGGAGGAGAGAACGCATGATTGCTTTTGGATGTGAAGATAAGAACCGGTCATCGGTGATCGAGGACAGGATTTGCCCAAAATGCGGCAAGGAAATCGAAGTGTTTCTGTTAGGCGGCAGAATCATGGAAGATGCTGTCTGCGAGTGTGGATATGTCATCCGGGAACAGGAACCGATTTTAATGGTAAGAGACGGACAGAAGAAAGAGTAGGGAAGCAGCATGGGAGGAGGCGAGCCTGGTGTTCGATTATGCGAAAGACAATATGGAACGAAAGCCATATGAATTTTACATGGAGGAATATCGGAAGGCAGATCCCAGAAAGATCAGTAATCGTCTGGGGATCGCATATGACATACAGAGATCCGAATTGACCATTTGGTTTATGGGTGTGAATTACCATGTTTCGCATCCGGATTTTCGGATAACCCATGAAAAGTCGGAAAAGTGCGTGTATCCACTGGAGGACGATATTTATGCAAAGATATTGGTACTGCGGTATCTTTTAAATGCCAGCGTATTTCCGCATAATGGAGAGTTTCGCGCATACCGCGAACTTCCGGCTGGAGATTTATATAACAGGCAGTTTCAGGGACGGTGTATTTACAGGCTCAACCGTGAATATGGGAACAGGCTGGAAACAATAGAACAGATCATGGATGAGCTGGATGCGGTACCGGTCAATATGGCTGACAAGGGGTACGAACTGGAGATATTTGAAGATCTTTATCTGAGATTTCTTTTTTGGAAAGGCGATGAAGAATTTCCGGCATCTTTCCAGATTCTGTTTTCCAGCAATTTCCCGGCAGCGTTTGACACCTATGATCTGGCGGAGATTTGTGAAATTTGTATTTGTACATTTGAAAAGATTGAAAGAAAACTCTAAAAGATCGGAAGAGCGTCGTGT
>CALIZJ010000183.1 GCA_938028845.1 uncultured Blautia sp. | reverse complement strand
GCAGTCCACAGGAAATAATCAGCTGTCCCTTCTGATATACTTCCAGTAATGTTTCCACATTTTGTTTATGTGGAACCTGCAGGCATCTGTGCCACTAACGAGGGTATGGGGAATCGTAATCCCCATCAAGATCACGACTATGAATGACCGGCGAGACCAGGAACTGGCGATACGAGAATCTCATAGTGGATCTTGCTCTGGTGAAAACTCTCCCCTCTACTTATCAAAATATGAACAGACTCTTTTACAGGCGAAAAACAAAAATTTTCATCCCCTCACATAAAATTATAGAATGATAACATTTCTAACAAACTGGTCTGTGTTACCTTAAGCTTCCTCACTTACCCAAAGGCAAAATAGACATTCTCCCAATTTAGGGAATTAAAAAAGAGCCACCAATTTTAATCTCAGTGACTCCAATCTCATAAATAAACTTTATTTTATTGATAACAAAAAAGGGATTATAAAACGTATCATTTCTTTCCTTGTTCAAAAGTAATTTCATCAGCCATGGAGCTCACATATGCATAATGCTCTTGTTCCCTCAGCTGTTCTCTTGCTTCCTTATCCTTTTTATCTTGTAAGATTTTTTCTTCTTTTCTATTGGCTTCATTAACACATAAAACCAATGTATCTCTATGATACTTCTTTACTTCATCTATAGTGGTCCCATTCAGAATAATCTTAGACCCTATAACCCTAGCAATACCTGGACGATGCATTGTTGTAAACGATGGAGGGTTATTCCAAGATGCAACAAATAACTCTATCCATAATCTACTCGGTGTCCGAGATAGTTGAAATGGAATTTTATATAATGCACTCCCACTAGTTCCATCCATTCTAGGAATTGTCACTCCATTGGTGATTATTCCAATTATATGTATCGGTTCCGCATTATTTTCAACATGAATTACCGTATTTTTAATTTCTGATCTTTTCTTTACTGGTGGCTTCCTTTTTTCTCCCCAAATTGTTGCCAGCAAATTTTTATACTCTTCCTCCGAATAAGGATTTTGCGATAAATCCACGCCTAATTTTCCAGCGCAAAACCGTGGCATCGCATTATCAAATGTTCCGTTTCGCAATATTGGAATAAATTTACTTTCGTTATGTTTCCTATACATTTCTTCGGAAATAATATGGCTTTCATACCCAACTCCACCAGTTCTATTATCAGCTTTATTTTTGTACATCGGAGTACAAATAATTAGCACGTACTCTGCTTCAGAGATACTTTCCTAATGAATTATAGCAAGTTTATAATATACGGTAAAGCAAAGACAGAATTCGTATGGATAAAAGATTTTTTACTCTTTTGTGAGCGAATCTTTATATATACAAAAGGAAAAAGTGAAATTCTCCGAGCGCGCTTTTATTGCATAGTAAAAAGCCGGCCATACAACCGACTTTCCATTCCTATTTTACTGTCCACACAAATCGCTCTATATTATCACATCTATATGTACCGTACTCTTACTAATCCCAAACTTTTTCGCCGTCTGTCTCACCGTTGCCTTTGTTTCGATAATATAATTGGCAATATCCACTGCCCGCTCTTCGATATAATCTTTCAAGGATAAGCCTCCGAAGACGCTGTTTTTACAGTGTATGCGGTGAATTTGACTTATAACACTTTCTGGATGCGAGTTTTAGAACGAATAACCTCCGCTGTTTATTCTGCCGCCGCCAGGGCTTCTCCCAGCCTGTTATAGATGGTCACAGCATCCTGGACATGCAGGGGGCTTCCTGTGTTTCCCGGCGCATTGGCAGTAACCAGGATGTATTCCCTGTCGCCTATCTTGGCAAAACTTGCAAGGCAGAGCCCTGCATCGCTGGTATACCCGGTCTTTCCTCCTAGGATCTCTCCTCCTGTAACGGCCGTATCTGAAAGCTCGTTAAACATGGTACTGTAAAAGGTAATCCCATCTGGATGGATGTTCGTAGGCGGTGTGGAGTGGTACGGACTTTCGATAATTTCCCGGAAAGTATCATTACGGAGGGCATACTTTAAAAGGATTGCCATGTCCTTCACTGTACTGTAGTGTTCTGGATCATGAAGCCCTGTAGTATCCCGAAAATTCGTATCGTCCATCCCAAGCTTTTCCGCTTTTTTATTCATCAGCTCCACAAAGCCTTCTTCAGAACCTGCTATCTCATCTGCAAGCGCGATACAGCACTCTGCGCCTGAAGGCAGCATAACTCCATATAAAAGATCGATGGCCCGCACTGTTTCATCAGGCTGAAAGCCTGCCTGGGTAGCGTCCTGTTCATACAGTCCCGCAAATGTTTCCGAGGTCAAAGTAATCTCTGTTTCCAGATCATCCAGTTCTTCTATAGCTACGACAGCCGTCATGATCTTCGTCATGGATGCAGGATAAATCCGCTCCTCGCTTCCCATTTCCCCGATGATCTTTCCTCCTCTTGCCTGCATGAGCACCGCGTAAGGACTGTTGATCCCGCTTAAATCCAGATTGCTTACCACAGGTCTTTGAAAGCTTAAAAACCAATCCTCCACGCCTCGGTTCCAGCCGATCATCACCACCAGGGTCAGGATGACGATCACCTCCACGATGGCACAGACGATAAGCCTGGTTCTGTTATTTTTCTTTCGTCTACGTCTTCTGGCAGCCAAATCTATTCCTCTTTTCTGTCATCACAGCAGATAATCCGGAAGCTCCTCTGTGATGCGGACGGGGCGGTTCTTTTCCCCTTCGCTTAAAGGCTTATCCTTTAAAAATAATACCTGAAGCTTCTCTGAATCCATAGGAGTGACCACAGATGTTTTTACATTCTGTGAAGCCCTCCCTTTTCCTCTTCCTGCGGCTGTTGTTTTTTTCGTTTCTGCGCTTGCAGCGCGCTTGATGCTTGCTTTACCTACCGACACGTTCAATTACCTCCTTCGCCAATTCTGTGTATTCCTTTGCACTTCTGCTGCTCTTTTTAAACTCCACTACAGGAGCGCTGGCATCCTGCGCCCATTCGATCGAGCTGTCCACCCGTATATAAGAGTCCAAAAGCGCAATATCCTCCATCTCCTGTAAGATCTCCAATGTCTGCTTAAAATATCCTTTTCTTGTATCTGCTTTCGTGATCACCACTCCAAGGATCTCAAGGGACGGCGCAATCTCCTTCACCTCATTTAAGAAATCAAACATATTCGCCAGACCGAACATTCCCCAGGGGCTTGCCTCCACCGGCACCAGCACCTTATCCGATGCGCACAGGATATTCATCACCCATCCGCCAAGGGTGGGCGGGGCATCGATCAGTATATAATCATATACTCCGGAATCCTTGATCTTCTGAAGACATTTCTTTAAGATAAATTCTCTCTGCCATTTTGTAAACAGTTCATACTCAATAGAGCTCATCTGGGTAGAGGAAGGAACCAGATCCAGGTTTTCGTATTCTGTAGGAACAATATAATCCGTCAGATCCTCTTGTTTTCCGATGGCATGGTAAAGATTTTTCTCTCCTGCCGCCATGCGGAGCACCTCTTCCTCCGAGAAAAACGAAAGAGAAAGATTTAACTGCATATCTCCGTCTACAAGCAGCACTTTTTTCCCCATTCTCGCCATAGCCGCTCCCACATTAGAGCAGGTGGTAGATTTTCCGCTTCCGCCTTTATTATTGGCAAAGCAGATCGTCACTGTTTTCTTCATAAATGCCTCCCCTTTTCCGACACTTTTCCTTTATCCCCCTCATTATAATACACCTTTCCCTCAAAAACAACCGCGAGCTCTTTAAAGCCCCATGAGTGAGAGCCTCTTCGGCGCTGTCCGTACCCAAGCCCATCTCTATCCGCAAGGCCGGGAACCGACAGCACACAATCGTTAACCATATCAAAAATACAGGTTGCTTTTCATAAAATTTGTATGCTATTATCTAATTCAGCGGACAATGGGTCCAAACATTCTGTAAACCAATAACCATCCGCACCCTTACCTACCTATTTTTCAAAAGGAGGCACCTTAATGACAACCAAGGAAAAACTTCTCGATCTTTTCGAACAAAATAAAGGCACCTACCTCTCCGGCGAAGATATCGCCTCTGCTCTTTCCCTCTCCAGAACCGCTGTGTGGAAAGCGGTAAAAAGCCTGCAAAAAGAGGGATATCAGATTGATGCCATCCCCAACAAGGGATACAGCCTGTCTGTAAAAACAGACATTCTCTCCCCTCAGGGGATTCAAAAATATCTGGAGCCTATATGCTCTCATGTGGATTTACATATACTGCCTACAGCCATATCCACAAACACCCTAATGCGTGAAAAAGCTTCCGCCGGAACCCCGGAAGGCTGCATTCTTATTGCCAATATGCAGACCGAAGGCAGAGGCCGTATTGGCCGCAGCTTTTTTTCACCTGCTGATACAGGTATCTACATGAGCCTTCTTCTCCGCCCCCGCCGTTATTCCTCCCGTCAGGCTTTCCGGCTTACCACTATGGCCGCCGCCGCTGCCTGTGACGCCATTGAAAAAGTCGCGAAGAAAACGGCGCAGATCAAATGGGTAAACGATATTTACATGGACAATAAAAAAGTCAGCGGAATCCTCACTGAAGCCTCCTTTGGACTGGAAGACGGGCTTTTAGAATACGCCATCCTTGGCATTGGACTTAACGTCTATCCTCCAAAAGAAGGGTTTCCAAAAGAACTTGCCGGTACTGCCGGCTCCATATTTTCTGCTCCGCAAAACGATGGAAAAAATCATCTGGCAGCAGAATTTTTAAATTCTTTTATGACATATTATTCTATGCCTGAGCAGACCGGTTATACCAAAACCTACCGGGAGCACAGTCTTGTAATTGGAAAGGAGATCCTGGTCCATTCCCAGGGAGAAAGCCGAAAAGCACTGGCCCTTGACATAGATGAAGAATGTCGTTTGCTGGTAAAATACGAAAACGGAGAAACCCAGCTTCTTTCCTTCGGAGAGATCAGCGTAACCCTTTCCTAGTTTTCCCAGCAGAAGAGCAGCAGTAATTTGCTAATAAAAAGGGAGATTCCGCAGATCTTTCTATTTCATCCACACACACAAAAAAAGCACGACACACAAAAAGGACATTCCCTGATCAGGAATGTCCTTTGCTTTACAATCTATTATGCCAGTTTCAGAGGGTTGATCTTCACACCAGGACCCATTGTAGGAGCGATAGTTACGCTTCTTAAGAACTGTCCTTTCAGTGTGCTTGGTCTAGCCTTAACGATGGCATCCATCAGCGTCTGGAAGTTGTCGCTTAACTGTTCCTCAGTAAAGGAAGCTTTACCG
>CALIZJ010000182.1 GCA_938028845.1 uncultured Blautia sp. | reverse complement strand
CCTACTGAAAATCAATAATATCAATCCAACCCATCAAAAACTCTCTCTCTTCCAAGACTCCTTTCGTAAGCTGAGCCGCCGCCGCGATAGGCAGCCATTTCTGCACATACTGCTTCGCTGTATCGCTCTTTCTGCAGAAGATATCCAGGTACAGATCCGCCGTCTTCTGGTCTTTTAGAGCAAATTCCAGATAAGTTATGGCAGCATCGCCGCTTGCGTTTCCCTGGGTGGCATGGGCCCAGTCCACAATAGTCATAGTGCCGTCTTCTCTTACGATAACGTTGGTAGGATTAAAATCCCCATGGCAAAGCTTCTTGTGGACCGGCATAGCGTCCAGCCGTGTGCACAGCTCATACCGGATCGTCGCATTTACAGTGTCTTTCAGGCTAGCTATCTTCCTGGCAAATTTGTCTTTCTGCAGAGTAAGACGTGGAGCCTTCTTTTCATGCATGGAAAGCTGCAGATCCACAAACTGTTCCATATATTTTTCCAGATTTTCAGGGTCTTTTTCCATGATCTCTGCGAGGGTTTCTCCCTCTACGAATTGAATGGCAAGAGCCCATTCTCCGTCAATCCGGCTTACCTCCAGAACCTCAGGAATATCCAGCCCGCTTTCTTCCACACGGGCCTGGCAGAGCGCCTCATTAAAAACATTTGCCTTTCCATGTTCCTTGGTAAATACTTTAATGATCCGGTCTCCATCTCTATAAACTACTTTATATGGGCGTGTCAAAAATACCTTTTTATTTTTTAAGTTCATGATAACCCTTCCTTTCTTATTCCTGCGGCACTTATTTACCATAGTATGCTTTTAAATAAAGCTCTTTCAGTTCTTCCATCAGCGGATAACGGGGATTTGCACCTGTACACTGGTCATTAAACGCCTGCTCTGTCATCTCATCCAGAGTCTCCAGGAAATATTTTTCATCTACATTGTAATCCCTGATCGTCGGCTTGATCTCAATCTCCTTTTTCAGCTCTTCCAGCTTATCCAAAAGTTTTTCAAATACTTCCTGGTCGTCCTTGCCGGATAAGCCCACGAAACGGCCGATTTCTGCGTACCGCGCAAGGGTGTGAGGGTACTTATACTGTGGGAAGGTTCCCATCTTTGTAGGCACTTCGGCGCTGTTGTACCGCATTACCTCTGTAAGTACCAGCGCATTTGCGATACCATGGGGCAGATGATGGAAGGCGCCCAGCTTATGTGCCAGGGAATGGTTGATTCCAAGGAAGGCGTTTGCAAATGCCATACCTGCCATACAGGAAGCGTTTGCCATATGATCACGTGCTTCCACATCGTTTCCATCTCTGTATGCCCGGGGCAGGTAATCAAACACAAGCTTGATGGCCTTTAAGGCAAGGCTGTCTGTATAATCAGATGCCATTACAGAAACATATGCTTCAATGGCATGGGTCATAACGTCAATACCGGAAGCACAGGTCAGTCCTTTCGGCGCGCTCATCATATTGTCCGTGTCCACGATAGCCATGTTCGGCATCAGTTCATAATCAGCCAGCGGCCATTTGATGCCGGTTTCCTTATCTGTGATAATGGCAAAAGGTGTCACCTCAGAACCTGTTCCGGAAGATGTGGGGATTGCCACAAAATAAGCTTTTTTCCCCATCTTCGGGAAGGTATAGATCCTCTTTCGGATGTCCATAAAGTCCATTGCCATATCGTCAAAATCTGCATCCGGATTTTCATAAAGCACCCACATGATCTTCGCTGCGTCCATAGCGGAACCGCCGCCTAAAGCGATAATGCAGTCCGGCTCAAAAGCACCCATGGCTGCTGCTCCGGCTCTTGCGCTTGCAAGGGAAGGGTCCGGTTCCACATCCGAGAAGCAGGTGTGTACGATTCCCATTTCGTCCAGCTTTCGTTCAATGTTTTTCGTGTACCCGTTTTTATATAGGAAGGAGTCTGTGACTACAAAGCAGCGCTTCTTCCCCATAACTGTTCCAAGCTCATCCAATGCCACCGGGGTGCAGCCTTTCTTAAAGTAAACCTTCTCAGGTGTTCTCATCCAGAGCATGTTTTCTCTCCTTTCCGCAACTGTTTTTATATTGAGCAAGTGTTTTACGCCTACGTTGTCGGAAACAGAATTGCCGCCCCAGGAACCGCATCCTAAAGTAAGGGACGGAGCTAATTTAAAGTTATAAAGGTCTCCGATACCGCCATGGGAGGACGGGGTATTGATAAGAATACGGCAGGTCTTCATCGCAGCGGCGTGCTTTGCCATTTTCTCTTTTTCGTTTGTATTAATGTAAAGGGAAGAGGTATGTCCGTAACCTCCGTCGGCTACTAACTGCTCTGCTTTGGCGATAGCTTCGTCAAAGGTTTTTGCTTTATACATAGCCAGGACAGGGGAAAGTTTCTCGTGGGCAAATTCTTCGCTGATGTCCACGGATTCTACTTCTCCGATAAGGATTTTCGTGGATGCAGGCACGGAAATACCTGCCATTTCTGCAATAACCGACGCTTTCTGTCCTACGATCTTTGCGTTTAAGGAGCCGTTGATAAGAATGGTCTTTCTCACTTTATCAAGCTCATCCTCTTTCAAGAAGTAACAGCCCCTGTATGCAAATTCATCCTTCACCTGCTGATAAACCTTTTCAAGAACTGTAACAGACTGCTCAGAAGCGCAGATCATACCATTGTCAAAGGTTTTGGAGTGGATGATGGAGTTTACAGCAAGGCGGATATCTGCCGTATCGTCTATAATAACCGGGGTATTTCCGGCGCCTACGCCAAGAGCCGGTTTTCCGGAGGAATAGGCAGCCTTTACCATGCCCGGACCGCCTGTGGCAAGTATGATATCCGCATCACGCATCACCATATTGGTAAGCTCCAGGCTCGGCACGTCAATCCAGCCGATGATTCCTTCCGGCGCTCCTGCTTTAACAGCCGCTTCAAGGACTACCTTTGCCGCTTCGATGGTGCAGTCCTTTGCCCGCGGATGAGGACTTATAATAATGGCATTCCTCGTCTTTAAGGCAAGAAGGGTCTTAAAAATAGCAGTAGAAGTAGGGTTCGTTGTGGGAATAACAGCAGCGATCAGACCGATAGGCTCTGCAATCTTTTTAATTCCATATACCGGGTCTTCTTCGATCACGCCGCAGGTTTTCGTATTCTTATAAGCGTTGTAAATATATTCTGCTGCGTAATGGTTTTTAATAACTTTATCTTCCACTACGCCCATACCGGTTTCTTTAACCGCCATTTTTGCAAGGGGAATACGCATTTTATCTGCAGCGGTGGCGGCAGCTTTAAAGATCTTATCCACCTGTTCCTGTGTATAGGCGGCAAAAATCTGCTGCGCATCTTTCATAGCAGCCATTTTTTGTGCAAGCGCTTCTGGTGTATCTATGATGGTTGGTATGATTGGTTTAATTTTAGCCATTTAAAATCCTCCTGTTTATTATGCTGTATTGTTGGCGAGTTCATTGATCCCGGGGTTGTTAATTGATTAACGTTAAATATTTATCAATGTCATGTGCTCATTATATGACTTTGTTAATCGTTTGTCAATCATCATTTTGACAAATTATTAACAAAAACAGTGTGAGAAAATTGTGATAATTTACAAAATTTCAAAAATATTATGAGACAAAATATCCCAATAAAAAAACAACCTTCCCTAAAAATCTGAGAAAGTTGTTTTTTATCCGCCTATTTTTCCAGCAGGTCCCACTGGATCTTCCTGTTTTTAAAATAATATTCTTTATCATGGTCATTGATCTCCCGCAGTATGCGGCAGGGATTTCCCACTGCCAGGACATTGGAAGGCAAATCTTTCGTAACGATGCTGCCCGCTCCGATCACCACATTATCTCCTATAGTAATACCAGGCAGGATGATCGCTCCCGCACCGATCCAGCAGTTTCTTCCAATATGGACAGGCATATTATACTGATACCCCTTTTCTCTCAGGGAGGGCAAAAGCGGATGC
Organism: uncultured Blautia sp.; assembly: GCA_938028845.1. Classification (GTDB taxonomy): domain Bacteria; phylum Bacillota; class Clostridia; order Lachnospirales; family Lachnospiraceae; genus Blautia_A. The sequence goes on along the minus strand of CALIZJ010000182.1, from coordinate 23 downwards.
CCTGCTGTGGCCACGGTAACATT
>CALIZJ010000181.1 GCA_938028845.1 uncultured Blautia sp. | reverse complement strand
CTCGGTTGTGGGAAGATTAAAACCGCGGTTGTCTACGCTCTCCACCCGCATCAGACTATAACCGTCAATGGCCATATCGCTGTATGCGGCCGCTGTATGCGCCACATCCACCTGTCCTGCCATAGCGGCTGCAAGAGCTGCGTCCTCCTCCATAAACAGAACCGTAAGCTGCTTTATCTTCGGCGCCTCTCCATAATAATCCGGATTTGCCTCAAAGATCACCTGCTGCCCCCTGTCCCACTGCTTCATGATATACCGTCCGGAGCCAATGGGATTCTGTCCGTAATTTTCATCATAGGCATGTTCCGGAACGATTCCTACGATTGCCATGGTGTACGGCCAAATAGAATAAGGCTCATTCATATGAAACTCTACTGTAGTATCATCAATAGCCACCGCTTCCTTTAACATAGTAAAATCATTTACGGAACTATTGTCCCGGCAGTTATTGTAAGTAAAGGCCACATCCTGGGCTGTCAGGGCTTCTCCATCTGTAAAGACCACATCATCCCGGATCTTTACCGTCCAGGTAAGCCCGTCCTCACTGCAGCTGTATTCTGTAGCCAGATCGTTGGCGATTTCCAGGTCCTTCGTTGTTTTTACAAGGGTACTCTGGATCAAAGGCTCATGCACGTGCTCCCCGGCGCCCCATCCATAGGCCGGATCAAATCCGGAAGCCGGTTCAGAAGAGGGCGGCATCGTCACCACAACAGAAGTCTTTTCTTCTTCCGCACCTGCACTCACATTTACAGCTCCACCAAGAGTAAAGGTTAAAATAGCCGCGCATACCAGGCTGATTATTTTTTTATGTCTCATTTTCTTCGCTCCTTCTATGATATTTATCGTTCAATGCTTTTTCTGTTCCCTATTATAAACACAGAAAAGCCCCCCTACAAGCCCGTAGGGGGGTTATTTCGTGAAAAAAATATCAACTTTTTAAATCAGGTATTTGTTCTGCAGATCTTCTACCGCCTTTGGCGTAAGATAAAGCGCTCTTCTGATAAAACGTTCCATGGTTCCGTAATATCTCTCTATGGTCTCAAACACAGCATCCAGATATTCTTCTTTTACCCGGAACAAGATCCGCATCCTGTCCATGATCTGGGGCGTCACGATGGTCTTTGTCTCAAGAAGGCGGATTGCATATTCAAATTCTCCGTCCAGATAAAGATTGCTCTTTAAAAAGTCCTCCCGGATCACTTCCCTGGGAATACCAAGGATACACAATAAAAGAGCCGTACCCACTCCAGCCCGGTCTTTTCCCACGCTGCAGTGCCACATGACCGCCCCGTCTCCCTGGTGAAGGATCTCGTCCAAAAAGCGGGCGTACTGTTTTACACAATACTGGTCGCGTATAAAATTTTCATACTGCCTGCACATCCGTTCTTCTGTCAGATCCTCTTCAAGGATCATCTGCACCATGTCATTTGTCCTTGAAATTTCCTCTGATTCCTCATCCAGGATGGAAATATGGCTGTATGCCACTCCCGGTATGGCTGTATCCGGTTTTTTCTCCCGTTCCTTATCTGTGCGCAGATCGATGATCTTCGTAAGATGATACTCTTCCGTTAATATTTTCCGGTCTGCAAAGGATACGTGATACAGCTCGCCGCTGCGGATCAGTTTACGGGGAAGGATATGGCGCCCGTCCTCCGCTAAAAGCGCCCCCAGGTCCCTGGTGTTAGGCAGGCTCTGCAGGGGAATCCTTCCGCCTCTTGGAAAGCCCACGGTCATTTCCGGATTCAGTACCTTTAACAGGGTAAGACATTCGTGAACTTCTTTCTCTGTCATATCGAACTTGTATCTTTTACGCCTTTTGGTTACCACCACAAGATAATTTACGATCAACTGTTTATTTTCACTGCCGTCGTTTACACCTTCCCGGCGCAGATAGGCCCACAAGATGTCCTTACAAGGCAGATTGTTTGTCATCATATGCTTGGTAAAAATCAAGTATCCGTCTTCTATACGTATTTTTCCATATTTCATAAGTGCTCCTCCATCCTGGATCATCTGTCACTGAATCTTATCATACCATAGAATGGAATTTCCGTCAAAACCCGTCAATAACCCAGTATGGATCCATTTTCCTGCGGCGGGAACCGCCCGTACTATTTTGCCGGGAAATAGAAAACAGCCGCCTCATAAGGACGAAGCTTGCCACGTGACAGAGAAGCGTTCTCGTAGTTAGATATCCACAGCTCTGTTTCTTTTTCTTTATAATCTTCGCAAAGAGCCTGGATATCCTGCTCTTCCCCAGAGAAATTACACAGTACCAAAAGCATTTCCCCATCAAGACTTCTTGTATAGGCATAAACCGCCGGATGTTCCGGAAGGAGCAGGGCATAATCGCCATATACGATAATGTCTTTTTCGTGGCGCAGGGCAATCAGTTTTTGATAATAATGAAATACGGAATCTTCTCTTGCGAGCTGATCTTTTGCGTTGATTTTTTTATAATTAGGATTTACCATGATCCAGGGTGTGCCTGTGGTAAAACCTGCGTTGGGACTGTCGTCCCATTGTACAGGAGTACGGGCGTTGTCTCTGCTCTTATAGCGCAGATATTTCATCATGGAGGCATCATCCAGAACCTTTCCTCCTACCAGCTCGTGATAAGCGTTTATACTTTCAATGTCCCGGAAATCTTCCAGTTTTTCGAAAGGCACATTGGTCATTCCCAGTTCTTCTCCTTGATATACATAAGGCGTTCCCTGCATCATGTGCAGGCAGGTAGCCAGCATTTTTGCGGAAATCTCCCGGTATTCATCTGAATCATTTCCAAGCCGGGAGAGCATTCTCGGCTGGTCATGGTTGCACCAGTAAAGACTGTTCCAGGCTTTTCCCATAAGAGAAACCTGCCATTTAGTAAGCACCTGCTTTAATTCCACAAGGTCTATTTTTTTATCATTCCACTTAAAGGTCTCTCCTCCGTCCAGATCCATATGTTCAAACTGAAAGACCATGTTCAATTCCTTTCCATCCAGAGAGGCGTATTTCTTAGCCTCCTCTACTGTAACGCCTGAACACTCTCCCACAGTAAGAAGATCATATTTCGAAAGAACCTTTTGGTTCATCTCCTGAAGATATTCGTGAACATGAGGGCCGTTGCACACATAGGGACCAAAACTTCCGTATCCATTCTTTCCTATTTCTCCGTCTGGAAGCCCGGGTACCTTGGAAATCATGGAAATAACGTCCATGCGGAATCCATCGATGCCCTTTTTGCACCACCAGTCCATCATAGTGAAGACTTCTTCTCTAACCTTTGGATTATCCCAGTTAAGATCCGGCTGTTTTTTTGAAAAAAGGTGGAGATAATACATATCTGTCTGTTTATCATATTCCCAAGCGGATCCGGAAAAACAAGAGCCCCAGTTATTGGGTTCCTTTCCGTCTTTTCCCTCTCTCCAGATATAGTATTCTCTGTACGGATTATTCCTGGATTTCCGGCTTTCCACAAACCAGGGATGTTCATCAGAAGTATGGTTGACCACCAGGTCCATCACAATCTTGATTCCCCGCTCATGAGCAGCAGAGAGCATCCGGTCATAATCTTCCATTGTTCCGAAATCCTTCATAATTTCCTGATAATTACTGATATCATATCCATTATCATCATTAGGAGACTCGTAAACCGGAGACAGCCAGATCACATCAATTCCTAATTCCTTTAAATAATCCATCTTTTCCGTAATACCGTTCAGATCTCCGATTCCATCCCCATTGCTGTCTTTGAAACTTCTTGGATAAATTTGATAAACTACAGATTCTTTCCACCATGTTTTTTTCATTTTCTCCTCCTTCTGACGCACTTTACTTATGGAGTACGTTGGCTGCGTCATATCCGCAGATTTGGGAATTTACTTCCTAACTTTATTTTCCTCTTTAATCTGCAAATAATTCTTTATAATTTTTCTTTTCTTCTATTGCCTGTGTGACGGATGCCATCTTGGAAGTATCGCCGATCAGGATAGCGCCGCAAAGACGGTTGTTTAAGAAGTAATACTTCTCATACTGCTTTCTGCCCATATCCTTAAACTCTACTGTACGGTAGATCAGGTTCGGGTTCTTTCCGTTGTCTCCGATAGCAAACAGGCTTGTGTTCATGCCGTTAAAGGAAAGGCCTGCTGATACTGTTTCATAAGAGATCTTCTCTCCGGCAGCATTGGCTCCGGCAACTTTTCCCTGTTCCAGTGCCTGGGGCCAGATCGCATAATTAATCCCGTCATATTCTGCACAGTCTCCGCATGCATAGATTCCAGGCACATTCGTTTCCATCTGCGCATTTACGATCACGCCTCTGTTTGTCTCCACGCCTGCAGCCCCGGCAATGGCAGTGTTTGCGCGGACACCGGCAGAAACTACCACAAGCTCTGCGTCAAACACCCTTCCGTCGGACAGCTTAACGCCTGTTACCGCTTCGTTCCCTTCAATAGATTCGATCTGTACGCCTGTGTGGATCTTTATTCCATTGCTTTCGCTGATAGAGGTCAGCATCTCGCTTGCGGTCTCATCCAGCTGGCGTCCCATGATCTGTGGAGCAAGTTCCAGGACAGTGACATTTTTATGGGCCTTTTTCAATTCCCAGGCAGCTTCTAAGCCCAGGACGCCTCCGCCGATCACGACCACATTGTTTACTCTGCCCAGCATCTTCTCTATCTTTTCTATGTCAGACATCCGGCGGATGGCAACGACTTCCGGTTTATCCCAGCCGCTGATCGGAGGAATGAAACATTCGGAACCTAAAGCATAGATCAGCTTTGTATATTTTAATTTTGTTTTGTCTGTAAATTCCACTTCTTTAACGTCTGTGAGGATTTCTTTTACTTCTTTTCCCAGGATCTGATAAATCTGGTTGTTTTCATACCAGGATGCATCCTCCACAGCGATTTCTTCCGCGTTCAGCTCGGATACCATGGATTTCGTCAGCATCGGACGGTTATAGGTACTGTATGGCTCGTTGGACACCATCACGATGGAACCGGTCATATCCCGCTCCCGGATAGCCTTTGCCGCGCTTAAACCTGCCGCACCGTTTCCAAGGATAAGGTAGAAGTTTCCGGAATCTTTTCTATAGGAAGTTTCCTCTGCATCCACCGGAACGAAGTTTTCTTTTCCCACACCGCAGACCGGACATACCTCCAGGGAAGAATCGAATATCTCGCCGCAGACCAGACATTTCACCAATGTGCGAGTGCCTTTGGTTTTTTTCGGATTTTCTTTTTCCAGGAGCATACAGCCAAAGTTATAGCCGTACTCATATGCATCTATCAGGTTCACCTCATTGGGTTTAAAACGGATCTTAAGTCCGTCTACTACACGCATCTTTAACTGGCGCAGGCGCTCCAAGATATGAGGCACTCCCTCACCGCTCCAGCCGTAGCTTCCAAACGCGCTGGCAAGCTTGCCCCCATGGGTGCCCGCAAAAATGGATGTGGTCAGATCCCAGATTGGTTTCAGGGCTTCGCCTACGATCGTCGGAGTTCCGAAAAGGATTCCATCTGCGTATCCCAGCTCCTCCAGAACCTTTGCCTGGTCCGCTTCCACCATATCGTACAGTCTGACATCTATATCCCCGCTGTCTGTAATACCTCTGGTAATCTCTTCTGCGATCTGCTTTGTATAACCGTAAGCGCTCACATAAGGGATAACAACCGTCTTTCTCTTATTTGGATTTACCACTGTGCACCACTGCTGGTAGGTATTATACATAAAGTCAATCTTCTCATCCAGAACTGGTCCATGTCCCGGACAGATCATGGTAACATCCAGCTCCCTTACTCTTTGGAGAGCCTTTTCCATGTAAGGTTTAAATGGTCCGATAATGCAGTCGAAATAATATTTCGCAGCACGCATGTATCCTTCCTGGTCCGTTACTTTGCTTACCAGCACATCGTGGAATCCATAGTGGGAACCAAAGGAATCACAGGTAACAAGGAGCTGCTCCTCTTCAATATACGTATACATGGTATCCGGCCAGTGAAGGTTTGGCACTACCAAAAAGCGCAGAGTCTTCCCGCCGATTTCCATCCTCTGGTTATCTTTCACCGGAATGGAGCAGAAATCCCTGTTTACAATCTCTTTTAGAAATCCGATGGCACAGCCGGTAGCCACAATCTTCATCTGCGGGCTGTAATCCAAAAGCTTTTCAATGCTTCCTGCGTGGTCCGGTTCCGTATGGTCCACAATAAGATAGTCAATCTTCGTCACATCGATCAGCTCTTTTAATTTATCCAGATATTCATCAAAAAATTTTTCCTTGGCTGTCTCGAAAAGCACTACCTTATCTCCCGCTTTCCACACATAGGAGTTATAAGTAGTTCCAAATTCCGTGTACATGATAATATCAAATACTCTTAACTGGTCATCCACGATACCTGCCCAGTAAAATCCATCTCTTAATTCCAATGTTTTCATACCTGCATCCCTCTCTTTTCTGTTTTTTTGTATACCTGTCTTACTTTCCCAATAATTCCTTCCACGTATCTTCTTTAAAGCCAGTGGTAACAAAATCTTCTCCTACAAGCACCGGACGCTTTACCAGCATTCCGTCTGTGGAAAGAAGCTCTAACTGCTCTTCTTCTGACATGGAAGGAAGCTTGTCCTTTAAATTAAGCTCTTTATACTTTAAACCGCTTGTATTAAAAAAGCGTTTCAGGGGCAGACCGCTTTTCTGATACCAGGCGGTAAGTTCCTCCTTGGTGGGATTTTCCTCTGCTATATGGCGGTCAGTAAATTCCACCCCGTTTTCCTCAAGCCATTTTTTTGCCTTTTTACAGGTCGTACATTTCGGGTACTCTACAAATAATACCATTTTCTCCTCCTTTTCCGGTCAGATCAATCCCAGATATCTAAGTCCGTCCCTGATTCCGTAATGGAACATATCTGCGGTGATATAATCTGCCAATGCTTTTATTTTTGGCGAGCCGTTTCCCATGGCCACCTTTGTTGCCGCATATTCAAACATGGAAAGGTCGTTGTTGCTGTCTCCAAAGACTACTGTGTCCTCCCATGGAATAGAAAAAATACGGATCACTGCGGCGATTCCCACCGCTTTATGAAATCCCTTAGGCACCAACTCCAGTGTGGTTCCCGCAAAAGAGCCGCTCTCATGGCGGATCACGTCATAGTACGGAGAAAGCTCCTTTACCGCCTCCTCAGCCTTACAGCCAGGCATCATCTTCGCACTGATCTTGTTTATATGCATACACTCTTCATTTCCGGCAATGGGCTTCCAGCGATCCCCAAGAGCCTGGGTGATCAGATCGCAGTACCAGTTCACCTCGTTGTTATACTCGTCTTTGTCATAGTACATATAATCCGCGCCTTCCATAACCGGTACAAGTCCGTACTTTCTAAGCACTTTTACGGAAAGTTCTGCCACACTGCAGGGCATCTCCCTGTTAAAAAGCCTCCTGCCGTCTTTTTCTATGGTCGTCCCGCAGCCGCTTATCATGCCTGTAAACGGGATACGTTCCAGATAATCCGGCACAAAAGCCCGGCTCCTTCCCGTACAAAGCCACGCCTCATGGCCGTTTTCCCGAAGCGTCCTGATGGCGTCCACAGCACTTTGGGGTACTCCTTTTTCTATGTCGCAGACCGTCCCGTCTGCATCAAAAAATACTGCTTTTTTCTTCATCTTTTGCTTACTCCTGCTGTCTTTTTCCTTCTTATTTTTCTCCAGGATCATTGAAAAAATTCTTTTGCTGCCTGGATGAGATACCAGGTATCCCGCACTCCTGCCGTCTCATAAGGGGAATGCATGCCAAGCTGGGCAAGACCGATATCCACAGCGCTGACCGCCACCTGGGTATTTGCTATGTTTCCCAGTGTGGAACCTCCCGGCATATCCGAACGGTTTACAAAGGTCTGGTATGGAACATTTGCCTTTCGGCAGATTTCCTTGAACCTGGCTGCAGACATGGCGTCTGTACAGTACTTCTGGTTTGCATTGTATTTTATTACGATTCCGCGGTTCATCACCGGATGATTGACCGGGTCCGCCTTATCCCCGTAATTGGGATGAACGGAATGGGCGTTATCCGCAGAGATCATAAAGCTTCCTGCCAGGGTCATCAGATATTCCTCATAACTTCTTCCAAGCCCGGTATGAATACGCAGCAGGGTGTCTTTCAGGAAAGTGGAAGCCGCGCCCTGTCTGGTGGTGCTGCCTACCTCTTCATTGTCCAGCACACAGTGTACAGCAATGGAGTTTTCCCGCCCTGCCCTTAAAAAGCCTTCCATGGAAGAAAAGGCGCATTGCAGATCATCCAGTCTTGCACTTGATAAAAATTCTCCCTTTGCGCCCCACACCGTACCCAAGGTTCTGTTATAAAGATA
>CALIZJ010000180.1 GCA_938028845.1 uncultured Blautia sp. | reverse complement strand
CCCGGGAATCTCCGGCAGAGGTGAGGAGAAGCTCTGCGTATTTTTTTCGTGTCTCCCTGTCTGCGCTTTTTAGAACAATCTCATCACAGGAAAGCTCCAGATCTTCTTTAGCTTTTTTTACCGCCAGCCATACAAGGGGATGGGGCCAGCCAAGGGCGGTGCAGAAGCCCAGGAAAAATTTTGTATGGGTGTCATGGCGCTGTATATGATGGAGTTCATGGGAAAATATCAGCTCTGCCTCTTCTGGAGAAAAGGAGCGTTTTGGCAGATAAGTGACCCAGTTGGTGCGGTACATTCCGATGGTAAGGGGTGTGCGGATAAGGGGGCTATAGCGCAGCATTAGCGGCCGTGTCAGATCACCGATATTCAAATCGCGTTTACAATGTTTCCACATTTCCAAAAGAACAGGATCTTCCACCGGCTGGGAGTGCCGCCGCATCATTTTAGAAAACCGCAGATGTGACAAAATCTGCAGAAAAAAGATGATCACAAATCCCGCAAGCCAGATCAAAAACAAAAGACCAGCCCCAAAGGAAGGAACATAAAAAACCGCTTTTGTGGGAAGGGCAAAGGAAGAGTAAACAACATTAGGCTGATAAAACAGGAATACAGGAATCAGCCAAAAGGTGGCGCAGGTCCTGGCTGTATAACGCTTTCGCAAAAAGGGAAGCAAAAGGAGCAGCAGGGAAAAATACAAAGTGATAAAGAAAAAAAGGTCCGTAAGCAGGCTGAACAGGAATTGCTGGCTATTTTCCCACCCTGACAGCAGTACACATACGCCCATATAAATAGGGATACACAAAGGAAAGATAAGGGGGTCCAGAAAAATAACCGTATCATTTTTGGCGGAGGACAGGAAATTTTTTTGACCATGTTCTGCTTTCCAGGAGCTTTTAAAGGAAGTAATCAGCCCAAAGCCTAAAAACAGAGCCCAGAATATATGGAACATATAAGGAAGTATGGCATCATTCATCTATAACTCCTCCTTTTCCAAAAGCGCCCGCAATTCTTCCAGTTCTTCCTTTTCTATTCCGCTGTCGCATAGAGCCATGGCAAAGCCTGCCACAGATCCGCCGAACATACGGTTCAGGAAAGAACGGCTTTCTGCGGCCATATATTCCCTTTCCGACACAAGGGGGCGATAGAGATTGGAACGGCCCTTTTTTTCCAGGGAAAGGAATCCTTTTTCGCACAGGCGGGTAAGGAGCGTCAGGATCGTAGTAGGCGCCAGAGAATGTCCCTTTGGCAGTGCGTCTTCTATGGTGTGTCTGGAAACAGGAGCTGTCTCCTTCCAGATGATCTGCATGATTTCCAGTTCACTTTCCGGCAGGCGTTTTAATTTTTGGTTTACTTTCATAGGAATCCCCTCCTTATTTCTACACTTGTAGAAATTATATTCTACATATGTAGAAAAGTCAACAGAATCCCTTATATTTGTCGTACTTTTTTTTAGTTATGGATATGCTGGAATTTACTATATAGCAAAAAATCCGGAAACGCTTGATGATTACAAGCATTTCCGGATTCAAGAAGCAGGGGATGAGAGAATCGAACTCCCACCAAAGGTTTTGGAGACCCCTATCAT
>CALIZJ010000179.1 GCA_938028845.1 uncultured Blautia sp. | reverse complement strand
ATAATTCGCTGCAATGGCAATAATTAACGCGGTATTTTTCACAGGCAGCCACACCTGTATATTACGCATGAGTAGATCAGTGTTCACGGATAAATAGATCACCTGTCACGGGGATTTAGATCAGTGATCTCGGGAACGAGACCGCTGATTCCCATTTCCGTGTTTGCCCTATTGTACCCAGGGCAAATTAAAAAGTATCATAGTATCATCTGCGGCTATGCCGCCTGGAGAATGATTTCGATATTCCCCAGAACGGCTTCCGCTTCAATAATAGATTAGTGCCAACATGGCCATTCGCCTTTACAGGCTTTTTGTACTTTGACAAGATAGTCGCGAAATTCCATGGGATCTCCGCCATTATACTGAAGCTCTTTAAACAACTGATATGCCGGGCTTCCATAGTGCCGGCGCCCCAGATTTTCCAGGATGTCGCTACGCAGGAGGCTTCCCTGTTCTTCATCCATATGCTGGCTCAGCAGATACCTTGTGCCGATACATTCCAGCTCAAGGTGCTGGATATCCTTCAGCAATTCATCAATTAATGCGCAGAGTGCGGCGACAGCTTTGCAGGAATCAGCACAGTTGACCTCATCCAACAGGTCATAGATGGTATTATCGGCCATTATCATTCACCCCGCTTCCTTCATCTGAAAATGCGTGGCGTTTTCTCATGGAGATACGGCCTTTGACCTCAATGCTGTACTTATTGTTAATGATGCGGTCCAGGATGCCTTCGGCGACGGCACTGCCTTCGTCTTCAGCCCGGTCACAGTCAATGCGGTAATACCAGTCATCTACGTCATACTGGGTACAGAGGATCAGCGCCCCTTTCTGGCTGCAGGCATCGATCAGTTCCAGAAGATCATAGGCTTCCGATTCAGGAAGCGGCCGGAGAAGCCATTCATCTATGATCAGCAGATCAAACCTGGCATAGGCCTTTTTAACCTTGTTTTGTGTATTCAGGCTTTTGGCAACCGCATATTCATTCAGCAAATCCGGCATACGGACGTAGCGGACCTTATAGAGCAGCCTGCATGCGGCAACACCAAGCGCGTTTGCGATATAAGATTTTCCCGCACCTGTTGCTCCCTTCAGGACTACATGGTGATTATCACGGATATATGCACAAGTCGCAAGCTTTGTGATCAGTCCTTTATCCAGCTCACGGTCCTCATGGTACTCGATTGCTTCCACACATGCCTGGATTTCACTGAGCCTGGCTTCATGGATCCGGCGCTGGATGGTGTTCTTTCTGCGGGAAACGCTTTCTGCATCTACGAGAAGCGCCAGACGATCCTCAAAGGAAAGTGTCTTATAACGCTGGGGATCTTCCAGCTGTGATTCCAGTTCCCGGGCCATCCCGGGAAGTCTCAGAGCACGCAGCTCCTTGACGGTTGTGAGGTTGATCATTTTTCATCGCCTCCTTCCCGGAACTGTTCCGCACCACGGGTAAAGCCGCGGCTCCGATGACGATTCGCCCTTTGGATGGATGGTGGATCTGTTTTCCCGCCTTTCTTTACCGGGGATTTCAGCAAGGCCTGGATCCCACGGATGGAAGGGTCTCCACTGAACAGAAAGATTTGCCGACATGCTTCTTCGATCCGTTCAGCTTTGTATCGATCCGCATATTTTTTCAGGCTGGCACAAGACTTAAAGCCCTGCTCAGGAGCCTTTCCAGATTCCAAAAAGAAGCGGACAACTTTTTCTGTATTGGGGCCGATCACGGAAGCCCAGGACTGGAAATCATCTTTCGTGTAGGTAAGATACTGCCGATGGTTCTCCGGCATATGCGAGGTTATCATGACCGGATCCCGCTTACGGCTGACCTCTCTTGGATGGACAGCCACCCGGTTCCCATGAAAGAATACTTCCACTGTATCGCGCGTCACACGGACACTGACCGATTTCCCAATCAGGTCATATGGGACAGAATACTTGTTTAATCCATCAGTTACGGTATAATCAAGAAGAACTGTCTGATCCGACCAGAGAGACGGTTCATAGGGATTGGCAGGGAGCGGCTGCATGAATTCTTTTTCCTCCTGAATATAAGCAGCGCGACGGTTCCCTTCCCTTTTCTTAAAGGCATAACCGTTGAGTTCCTCCAGCTTTTCAGCAACGGCTTCTTTTGCATCGGCCAGGGAGAAGAAGGTTTCGTTCCGCAGTGCCGCCAAAATCCACGTAGACGCATAGGAGACACTGCCCTCGGCGTGGCTCTTGTCCTGTGGACGGCGAACGCGGGCAGGGACTACTGCAGTGCCATAGTGGTCTGCGAGTTCTGAATAGCTGCGGTTCAGAACGGTATCCATGCGGGTGTTTTTCAGCACACCGGTACGGAGATTGTCAGGGATCGTCAGCCTGGGTACGCCGCCGAAATACTCATAGGCATGTACATGGCAGAGCAGCCAGTTTTCAGACTTCATGTCACTGCAGAGCTCGGCATAAACATAACAGCTGCAGGGAAGAACCCCTACAAAAAGGTATGCAGGAACAGTCTCTCCAGTAACAGGATCTTTGATCAATAATGTCCCGCCTGCCCAGTCCACTTCCATGGCATCTCCGGGCTTATGATGGATCCTCATTGTGGCTTTGGATTTTTTCGCCCATGCACGGTAAATGTCACAAAACTGTGTATACTGGTATGGGACACGCCCGGCATTGGAGCAATTGACCTGATATTCTTTCCAAAGCAATGTCAGGTTCACTCCTTTTTTTACCAGTTCGCGGTGAATCCAGGCACAGTCCGGTTCCAGATAAACCTTTGCTTTTTTCTGTCGTTCCGGATAAAGCAGAACATAAAGCTGTGGATTTGTCACCTCCTCTCCAAGCGTCCACCGGATTCCTTTCTCATCCGCAAGCCGTTCTACTTCTC
>CALIZJ010000178.1 GCA_938028845.1 uncultured Blautia sp. | reverse complement strand
GAAAACAATGACGATTTTGCATCGAAATTTGGAAGAATATAAAAAGCATCCATCGAGTAAGACATATCGTGCTCTGCGGGGAATGCTGGAACGGCGTCATAAATTCGCAGGCTTTACTCGTACCTATGTCCGCCTGCATATACAAGATTATCAGGAATTGGCCGAACTTGTTTCAATATAATTAGATATTTTGCCCAACGATACGAAAAAACTGTAACCAGAAAGGAGAAGAATTTATGGAAAAAATTTATGAATTTGAAGCCGTCATTGAGCCCGCTGCGGAAAGAGGCGGGGCTTATGTGAAGTTTCCTTATGATATCCGAGAAGAGTTCGGAAAGGGGCGGGTAAAAGTACATGCGTCCTTTGACGGAGTTCCTTATGAAGGAAGTATAGTCAATATGGGGATAAAAAATGAGGACGGTTCGGTCTGCTATATTATCGGCATCCGCAAGGACATCCGGGAGAAGATTGGAAAACAGCCCGGGGATACTGTAGCGGTAACTATTCAGGAAGCCTGAGAAGGAGAGCGGCTGAAAATTTCATAGAGAGGTGCATACAGCGCCGGATATAGAAGGGGTTAAAAACAGAATCTATATTCCGGCGCTGTTTTTGTTTTAAAATAGACGTTCAAATGCGTTTATGTCAGATCCATGCCGCAGGAGGCAGAGGATTCCGTGAGATGTTGGTCATACATTACAGAATGGTAAAAGCGGAATCCGCCGGAAAAGTTATAACAGGTAAAACCATATCCGGATAGAATACGGCAGGCGATATAGCTGCGCAGACCGCTTTGGCAGATTACATAAACAGGTTTGTCCTTAGGGAGTTCTTTTATCCGTTCCCGCAGATCATCTACCGGGATGTTGAAAAATCCGTCTATGTGTCCGCGTGAATATTCTTCCGCTGTACGGGTATCTAAAAGGGTAACGCTTCCGTCCCGGGGCAGGGTGTCCACTTCTTCCAGATGAAACTGCTTTAAAATACCCCTGGAAATATTTTCAATCATAAAACCAGCCATATTGACCGGATCTTTAGCGGAGGAATAGGGAGGGGCATAGGCAAGGTCAAGATCTTTAAGATCCGTCCCTTTAAGTCCGGCGTGAATGGAAGCCGCTAATACATCAATGCGTTTGTCTACCCCTTCGTAGCCTATGATCTGGGCACCAAGGAGACGGTACGTTCCTTTTTCAAATACAATTTTCATAGTCATCAGTTTCCCGCCGGGATAATAGCCGGCATGACTCATGGGAGAAAGAATGACTTTATCTGTGTCAAGGCCGGATTTTTTGGCATTGGTCTCATTAATTCCAGTGGATGCGGCAGTAAGATCAAACAGTTTGATGACAGAGCTGCCTAAAGAGCCCCGGTAATGGCTGTCTCCTCCGCAAATGTTATCAGCGGCGATACGCCCCTGTTTATTTGCAGGGCCGGCAAGAGAGAGCAGAGCATCCTGTCCGGTGACATAATGTTTTATCTGTACAGCATCGCCTACTGCATAAATATCGGGCACAGAGGTTTCCATCCGGTCATTGACCAGGATACTGCCTTTTATGCCAAGAGCAAGTCCGGCAGCTTTTGCAAGCTGCGTATCAGGCGTCACGCCGATAGCTAATATTACCATATCTCCGTGAAGGGGAGCCTTGTCTTTCAGCAGTACGTCTACGCCGCCGTTTTTTTCTTCAAAACCTTCTACAGTATGTCCAAGAAGAAGTTCGATCCCATGTCTGCGCATTTCTCCATGGATAAAGGAAGCCATGTCCGGATCAAAAGGATTCATTAAATGTTTAGGACGCTGGACAATGGTGATTTTTATTCCCAGTTTCTGAAGATTTTCTGCCAGTTCCAGGCTGATAAAACCACCTCCGGCAAGAATGGCAGAACGAGGGTGATAAGTATTTATGTATTCCTTAATGCGAAAGGTATCTTCTACTGTGCGCAGGGTAAATACTTGTTTGGCTCCTGTTCCGGGCAGGGCAGGCTGGGTAGGCTTCGCCCCGGGAGAGAGAAGAAGTTTGTCATAGCTCTCTTCAAATATTTCTCCATTTTCCAGATTACACACAGAAACAGTCTTTTTATGGGGATGGATAGCGGTAACTTCATGATGAACTTTCATATTTACACGAAAGCGGGAAAAGAAGCTTTTTGGTGTCTGCAGAGTTAAAGCTTCGGGATCCTCGATAACGCCGCCTATATAATAGGGCAGACCGCAGTTGGCATAGGAAATATAGCCGGAGCGTTCAAAAACGATGATCTCTGCGTTTTCATCCAGTCTGCGGATTCTTGCCGCTGCAGTAGCACCTCCGGCAACACCGCCTACAATTACAACTTTCATATATTTATGTTCCTCCTTTGTATTTTGCAGTATGAAAATTTATCGGTCATGACTGGCCGGAAACAGTCTCACCAGGCCAGTCATTGATACCGCCAAATTCTTTTACATTTGTATAGCCAAGTTCCGCAAGCTTTTCGGATGCCTGTTTGCTTCGGTTTCCGCTTCGGCAGTATACCAGAATAAGCTGTTCCTTATCCGGCAGTTGGGAAAGCTCATCTGTGCCGATGACCTCATTGGGAATATTGACTGCACCTGGAATGTGCTTTTCATTATATTCCTCACTGGTACGTACATCCAATATAATATAACCGCTTTCTTCTTCCATTAAAGAAACTGCCTGATCCGTAGAAATCTGCTGATATCCATTGGCAGCGGACTGTGTGCTGCAGCCAGATAAAATCAGGAGGGATAACAGAAGGGGGATGAATTTTTTCATGGTGTTTGCCTCCGAATTTGATAAAACCAGTATAGCAGATAGAGAAAAGGGTTTCTGTGACCACATCACAGACGCTGCAGTAAAATGTTTTATATTCGTGATAGAGGTTAATACAGTAAGAGTATCTATATGAATGGTAATGAAAGTGATTTTTAATGGTTTCTGAGACATGCTTTGGTATTTCGGATAATTAAAAACTATCCTCTGATAGGATAGAAAAGGTCTATTTATTTAAACGTTAGATTATTTATAAAGATTTAATGACAAACAGAAGGCAATCCATGTTATTATCTTAAATAGCTTAATAAGGCTTCTCTTATTATTTATACGACTATACGACATATTGTATAAAAATGATATTTCCCAGAAGCTTCTGGAGTGTTTTATTTTAATCTTACTTACATTTCTGCAGAGATTTTCTAATTTTAAATTCTATACTTTCCGAAAACAAGAATAACATTTATAATGGAGGAAGATACATGAGCAGAAAAAAATATGCCAAAGGGCATAAACGCCGTGTAGAAAAGA
>CALIZJ010000177.1 GCA_938028845.1 uncultured Blautia sp. | reverse complement strand
GAAAGATGTTAAGGCGGCTATGGGAGGAGCTGGGACAACGGAGCCGGAGAACGGCGGATGGTTTCGGGTCAGGAAGTCCTGGACAGACGCAAAGTCCCAGAAAGGGGCGTTCAAAGTGCTTGCCAATGCCAGAAAGTGCGCGGATGAGAATCCGGGGTATTCGGTATACGATGAGTCTGGGAAAGCTGTCTATGGAAGCCAGGGATCCGGAGGCGGATTTTCCCCGTATCTGGTGCAGGTGTCCATCACGGATCTGAATATCCGGAAAGGGCCGGGGACGAATTACGGGAAGACCGGGAAGTATACCGGGAAAGGCGTTTTTACCATTGTGGAGGAAACGGACGGACAGGGGGCTTCCCGTTGGGGCAAGCTGAAATCCGGCGCAGGGTGGATCTCGCTGGATTACGCCCGCAGGATTTAATATCTTCTCTGATAGCTTGCTGACAAGTGAATAGGAAAGGTTAGAATATGGCCTGTCGTTATCTGCTGAAGTATACGCAGATGGCGGCAGGCCTTTTCTTTTTTCGGAAATCAAAAAATCGGGCAGGAAAACTCCTTTGAGCAGAAGAAGGAGGTGTCTGCCTTTGAAAAAAGTAGAAGTGGTGGATACGGGCCGCCTGACGGAGAAAGAGGCGAGGATGAATATGGAAAAATGCGCGGAATTTCTGGCACGGATGATCCAGAAATATGGGGATGCGATCCTGGCGGAACTGGGAGCCGAAACGGGGCAGGAAAACAGGGGATATGACGGGGATGCCGGCGCCTATTAGGGATGCCGGCTCTTTTTTTGGGAGTCCCGCACAAAAAAGAGGGTGGATCCATATGAATTTTGTGCGCTGACAGAAATGAAGGAACACGATACATTATAGGTACAGGCAGCCATGTGACAACGGGAATACGAAAAGGGGGAGAGAACTTGAAGCGAAAAAAATGTTATATTTACACCCGTGTTTCCACTGCCGCCCAGACAGAAGGGTACAGCCTGGACGCCCAGCAGAAGCGGCTGAAAGATTTTGCTGAATATAAAGGGCTGGAAATTGCCGGAGAGTATTGTGACGCTGGGAAATCTGGACATAGCATCAAGGGCAGGCCTGCATTTATGGAGATGATGGATGATATTACCAGTGGGAAGGATGATATTTCCTTTGTCCTGGTATTTAAACTTTCCAGGTTTGGGCGTAATGCGGCGGATGTGCTGAAATCAATGCAGACGCTGATGGATTATGATATCGACCTGATCTGTGTGGAGGACAGCATTGACAGTTCCACCCAGGGTGGTAGGCTGACCTTGGCGATCCTTTCAGCTGTGTCGGAGATTGAGCGGGAGAATATCCGGATCCAGTTCATGTCCGGGAAGATGCAGAAGGTGCTGAAGGGTGGATGGGCAGGCGGGCCGATTCCGTATGGATACCGGAGCAGGGAGGGAGAATTGGTGATAGAACCTTCAGAAGCAGAGGTCATCCGTCTGATCTATGAAAAGTATCTGGAACCGCCGATGAAGCTGAACAGTGTTGTCCGCTGGCTGAATAGCCATGGATACCAGCGTATTTCCCAGGGAACCATCCGTCCCTTTAATAGTGATTTTGTATCCCGTATCTTGAACAATCCTTTTTATTGCGGGAAGATCGTTTATTACCGCAGGGCGAATAAGGGAAGCCCGGATCCAAAGCAGGAGATTGTGGTCCAGGGAAAACATGAGGCTATTGTGACAGAGAAGATTTGGGAACAGGCTCAGGAAAAACGGGAACAGTTGGCCAGGGTAAAAGGGAAACGGGATGAAGAGGATCGGATCAGTTTGCTGTCAGGATTGGTAAAATGTCCAGTCTGCGGGGGCGGGCTTATAAGTAAGAAGAATAAAAGTTTGAACCATAACTATGGGGGATATTATAAAACCGTTTATTCCTATGGGTGCAGAAATTACAGGACATCGGAAGGGCGTGTGTGCAGCTTTTGCCATACCTATAACCAGGAAAGGCTGGATGCGGCCGTGATGGAAGTTATCCAGAAGGTTACCGGGACGGAAGAATTCCGGACGGCTTTTGCCAGGACAGTCGGGAATCAGATGTCTGAGGAAGCGGTGGAAACACAGCTGAAGATGCTCCGGAAAGAGATGCATCACCAGGAGCATGTGAAATATAAATTGGGGATGGAGCTGGATCATCTGGACGTGCTGGCGGAAAGTTATGATCAGCAATATGAAAAATTACAGGCAGAGGTGGACGCGGCATATGACAGGATCGGTCGGATCGAGGATAAGATAGAGAAGCTAAAGCGTAAACTGCTGAGGATGAAGCAGGGCATCCATTCCTCTGATAATATCTGCCTGATCCTGGATCATTTTGACAGACTGTATGAAAAAATGAACTATGAAGAGCGCCGGACGCTGTGCCGACAGTTTATCCAGAGGATTGAAGTATTTCCGGAAAAAGGGGATGACAAGAGAATCCTGAAAAGTATTACTTTCCGTTTCCCCGTTTATTTTGATCTGGGCGGGAATCAGGAAGAGGATGATGAGGATACCCCGGATGAGATGGTAGTCTTTACGCTGGACTGTTCCCGTCTTCCGGTAACGGCGGCAGAGTCCAAAGCCACTTATGCGGAGATAAAAGCCCACGTTCTGAGGATACATGGATTAAAGGTTTCCAGTTTGTATATTGCCCAGGTAAAGCGGAAATATGGCATCGAGATGGGGACAGCTTACAATAAGCCGGAGAAAAATAAGAATCATATCCCGAGATGTCCGAAGGAAAAAGAACTGGCAATCCTGGACGCATTGAAAACTTACCGGATGATACCGGAATCAACAGAATATTTTGAGGAGGCGGCAGAGTGAGAAAACAGAAATGTTATATTTATATGAGGGTGTCCACGGCCATGCAGGTAGAGGGTTATAGCCTTGAGGCACAGAAAGACCGGCTGACGAAATTTGCCCAGTTCCAGGATATGGAGATTGTCCGGGAATACTGTGACGCCGGAAAATCTGGAAAGAATATCACCGGCAGGCCGGAATTTTCCCGGATGCTCCAGGATGTGGCGGAGGAGAAG
>CALIZJ010000176.1 GCA_938028845.1 uncultured Blautia sp. | reverse complement strand
AGGTATCTTCGTCCATAACGATCATACCGCCGGAACCAACGATAGCACCTGTTTTATTAATATCTTCATATGTAACCGGGGTATCGATAAGTTCTGCCGGGATACATCCGCCGGAAGGACCGCCCATCTGAACTGCCTTAAATTTCTTATCGTTTTTAATGCCTCCGCCGATGTTATAAATAACTTCTTTCAGAGTCATTCCCATAGGAACTTCCACAAGACCGCCCTTCTTGATCTTTCCAGCAAGGGCAAATACTTTGGAACCGTTTGACTTTTCAGATCCTCTGGCAGCGAATGCCTGTCCGCCGTTTAACATGATCCAAGCAACGTTTGCGTAAGTTTCTACGTTATTAATATTGGTAGGAAGCTTCCAATAACCCTTTGCTGCCGGGAATGGAGGTTTCAGACGAGGCATGCCTCGCTCACCTTCCAGGGATGCGATAAGAGCAGTTTCCTCACCGCAGACAAATGCTCCGGCGCCCGCTTTAATGCGGATATCAAAATTAAAATCTGTGCCAAAAAGATTCTTTCCTAAAAATCCTTTTTCTCTTGCCTGCTCCATAGCAATTTCCAGTCTGGCAATAGCCAGCGGATACTCAGCACGGCAGTAGATGATGCCTTCTGTAGCTCCTGCTGCGAAACCGCCGATGATCATTCCTTCCAGAACGGAATGGGGATCGCCTTCCAATACGGAACGGTCCATGAACGCGCCCGGGTCGCCCTCGTCCGCATTACAGACCATGTATTTCTTAGGACCGCTGTTTGATTTAATGGCGTTCCATTTAAACCAAGTGGGGAATCCCGCGCCGCCGCGGCCTCTGAGTCCAGAAACCTTGATTTCTTCAATCACTTCATCCGGGGTCATGGAAGTAACAACTTTTTTTGCAGCCTCATAACCGCCGACCGCAATGTACTCTTCAATCTTTTCCGGATTGATCTGTCCGCAGTTGCGCAGCACGATCCTCTGCTGCTGGGACAAAAAGGCTTCGTCCTCTTTAGGGATCACATATTTTTCAACAGGCTTTCCGCCTATAAGATGTTCATCTACAATTTCTTCCACTTTATCTGTGGTACATTTTACATATCTTGCTTCCAGAGCGCCTTCGTCATTATAGACATCTACGATGGGCTCCAGGTAACAGGTACCGATACATCCGGTCTTGTCAACGACAACGTTTGACAGATTTTTCTCCGCTACGATTCTTTCAAATTCGTTAGAGGTTTTCTTTGCACCGGTGGCAATGCCGCAGCTGCCCTGTCCTACAACAACCTTCATACTTCTACCTCCTATGCATTCTGTGCTTTGTAATCATCAAGAATCTTCTGAACGGAAGACTTCGTCAGGTTACCGAATGTTTCCTCGCCGTCCACAGTCTTCACCATCATTACGGGAGCCAGAGAACAGCAGCCAAGACAGGCAACATTATTCAGGGTAAACAATCCATCCTCTGTTGTCTCGCCGTCCTTGATGCCCAGGTGTTCACAGACAGCTTCCTCTATCATGTCAGAACCGTTTACATGACAGGCAGTACCCTTGCAAAGCATGATAAGGTATTTGCCTACAGGCTGTAAGCGGAACTGAGCATAGAAAGTAGCCACGCCGTAAATTTTTGCAGGCATGATACCGGTTCTCTCTGCGATATAGTTAATGGCATCCAGAGAAAGATAACCGTAAATATCCTGTGTCTGCTGAAGAATGGTGATCAGGCTTCCTGGCACTTTTGCATACTTCTCCAGTACAGGAGCCAATTCAGCGAAATCTGCATTTCCGCCGTTTTGACATCCACACGTATTGCTCATATGATTGTCCCTCCTATATAAATGATTTTAAACATAAATATTCATTCTTTAGCATTATAGCACAAAAGAATAGACAATCAAAGAAAAAACTAGATTTTTTTACAGGAATCCGTTAACTTTCTTTCCGTCTCCCCGTCAAAAAACCAAATTCTTTCCCTATATTACTATAGAAAGATCAGCATCCGGCAGATTCTGTAAATTTTTTGGTAATAGGAAGCCAAAACTGTACCAGCGGTCCTGTAAGGAACACAGCGCAGACCGTTCCCACACCGACTGTTCCCCCAAGGAAAAAGCCCAGCACTACAAAGAATAAGTCACAGGCTACTCTGACCCAGCGGAATTCCATTTTTTCTATTTTATCCGACAGGATAATAGCAACCAGGTCGTTGGGTCCCGTCCCGGCATTGCTGTTGATAACTACAGACATACCCAGAGACAGGATCACACATCCCAAAAGCATACTTCCTATTCTTACCGGCATAAAGGACGCTCCGTTTACCGCTTCTCCCAGGAGCCATGTAAAAAAATCTATGATCGGTCCTCCGCAAAAAGCGCATACAACTGTACCTGGCTTTACATATCCTTTTGTGCTGATAAGCATCAAAAACATCAGTATGCAAAGAACGATCACATGAACGGTACCCACGGTCAGGCCAAATACTCTGGATAATCCCTGGATAAATACGGTAAACGTATCCGTACCTAATTCCGATAAAAGAAAAAGCGTCACTCCTAAATGCGCAATAATAAGCCCTAAAAGCAAAACCAGAAGAGCCTTGACCCAATCTTTGATACTTCTCTGGGAAGTATCTGCTGCAAATTTCCTTTTATTTTCTTTCAATTTTCTTTCCCCCTGCATCTTTATATTTTTCAGTCTCAGTATACCATGAAACTTTATCTTTTCATATCATAGAAACCAATCCTGATTTTCCTAAAAGCAGGAGAATTTTTACCTTACATTCACCCCGTATCCGTTACGCCGCTCCTATCTGTCACTTTCCCATGGATACCGGCCTTTCCTTTTTCTTATCCTCGATCAGTTCATACAGCTTTTTCAACGCCTCTTTCATTCCTCCTACTTCGTCAATGAGACCTTCTTCCACCGCCTCTCTGCCTTCCAGCATAGTGCCTACATCTTTTACAAGCTGGGTGGTATCCAGCATCAGTTCTTCCAGCCGTTCCTGCGTAGTGTTGGAATGTTCAGAGATGAACGTAGTGATCCGATCCTGTATTTTTTCCATATTCCGGTAGGTTTGTGCCACGCCGATAAACATCCCGCTGGAACGTACCGGATGGATCACCATGGTGGCGCTTGGCACTACAAAAGAATAGTCTGCGGAAACTGCCATGGGAACACCGATAGAATGTCCACCTCCAAGTACAAGGGACACTGTAGGTACGCTCAAAGAGGCGATCATTTCCGCAATGGCAAGTCCGGCTTCCACATCTCCTCCCACTGTATTTAAAAGGATCAAAAGTCCGTCCACAGATGCATCATCCTCGATCATGGCAAGTTTTGGAAGCACATGCTCGTATTTCGTGGTTTTGCTGTGCGCCGGTGCGGATTCGTGCCCCTCCACCTCCCCGATGATGGTCAAAAGTTCTACTTTATATTTCTTATCATTTTCATCCAGGAGAACCTGCCCCATATCCTTAATCTGTTCATTCTGCTCGTTTTCCTGATCCAGTTCCTGTTTCTTTGCTTCTTCTGACATAAAACTACCTCCAAGATTTTATCCTAGAGGTAGTATGTGCAAAAATGTTCATATTATATTTGTTTTTGAAGAAATATCCTTTAATGATACGTATCTAATATTTCTAATTTAATCCGATCGCCGCGGAAAAAAACATTAGAATACTCTACCACTTCATCCTTCATCCCAAAAATAGTATCCTCTAAGCAAAGAAGGGGATATCCTTTACTTACGTTTAGGAATTCAGATTTTTCTTTATCTGCGCCGACAATTTCCAGGGTTTCAATTATTTTATTAGCAATAATCTGGTAGTTATCCTTTAAAATATCACACAATTGGTCATTCTCGTAATCATGTTGATTTTTCATAAGATCCGGGCACATATCCAAAGGGATCCAGGAAATATGAAGGCTGAATGGCAGATCTTTTACAAACCGGAGACGAGCCACTTTAAAAAATTTGCTTTCCTCTGACGAATTAAAAATTTTTGTGATTTTATCGTTTGCATCCTGCTTTTTGATATATAAAAGTTTTGTACTGCTTGAATACCCTTTTCTTTCTAATTGTTCCCGAATGCCCATATAAGATAACGGCCGGCTCAAGATTTTCTTTTCACTGACAAAGGTACCTTTTCCTTGTACACGATATAACATTCCTTCCTGCACCAATCGGGTTATAACGTTTCTTACCGTCATACGGCTCAAACCGTACATCCGGCTTAGCTCATTCTCTGATGGGATCATTTCATTCTCACACCAGATGCCGTCTACAATTTTATTTCTAAGGATCTTTTCCAGCTGGGAGTGCAGCGGAACCGGACCCTTGGGATTTAAGTGTTCATCCATATAAATTATCCTCATTCTCTGTACCGTAGACTAATAGACTACGCTTTTCTGAATAATTTATATTATATTTTTCCTAGTCCATTATGTCAATTTGTTTTTCCAAAGCACTTTTTATCATATCTGCTTGTTCTTCTGCCACAGGGCGAAGAGGCCTGCGTGGTATTCCGGCCTGATAGCCCATAAGATTCATAACATATTTAATACTTGAAACTCCTTGGACGCCGCCGGTTTTACTTACAGAATTTTTCAAAGCGGAAAATTCCATTAAAAATTTTTCCTGGTCATCTTTATCCCAGATCCGCAATAGGCGGGCACATTCGTCTGGGAAATAGTTAGCGGAAGATAAAACAGCTCTGCTTCCCCCATATTGCAGACATTCGTGTAAGTTGCTAATGGTGCCTGCAATGACGCAAAAATCATCTTTTTCACCAACTTCTTCCATATAAGTATGCATCTTATCGGAAGAAGTATCTTTAATCCCTATAATATTGGGATGGGACGCTAATTCCCGCAGTACATTTACAGAAATAGATACGTCATTTGCAAATTTGGGCGCACAATACAGCAAAATGGGATACTGGCTGAAATCTGCAACCTCCCGGTAATATTCAATTAATGCCGTATCATTCATAGCACTTCTGAAATAGCTTGGGGTCAAGACCGCAAGGGCGTTAAAATTTAATTCCGCTTTTTGGATT
>CALIZJ010000175.1 GCA_938028845.1 uncultured Blautia sp. | reverse complement strand
TATGCTTAAAACTCTTTATAGGTATAGATTTATATCAATATGTCAATAATTCAAAAAACCATAAAATTATCATGAGGCATTACTTGAGTTCTATTTAAATTCCTACGTTCTGATTAAATCGGCAAAGCTGCCTTCCTGCTTTATAATATCGCAGAACAAGTAAGTAAAGGGTGAAATTCTCCTATCGCAGAAGGAATACATTTTTTTCTGAGAAGTACGAAGCAGCTATATTGTTATGCTTAAGTAACAAAGAAACGGCTTGCAAATAACTGTTTGACAAATTATAGTAGTATTTTTACCCATTAGATTACCATTACCTAATGCTTGTGGCTAAATTTATTATAATAGAATTTTCTATTTAATTATTTTACAGCAGTTGAATAAAAAAATATACAATAATAACTAAAAAATAAATGTGATTTTCTATGTTTCACGTGAAACATTATGTGGAACTATTAAAATAAAAGTGTTATAATGAATTTAACCTCGAGAAAAGGAGGATTGGAATTGGGAAGAATTATAGCAGTTGCAAATCAAAAGGGCGGCGTAGGAAAATCAACAACAGCAATTAATCTTTCTGCATGTTTGGCAGAAAAAGGTAAAAAAGTATTAACTATTGATATTGATCCACAGGGGAACACTACCAGTGGATTAGGAGTTGATAAGAATTCTGTTGAAAATACGTTGTACGAACTACTTTTAGATGAAGCGGAAGTAAAAAATACTATAATAAAGAATGTGTATGAAAATTTAGACTTGATTCCATCAAATGTTAATCTTTCCGGAGCAGAAATCGAATTAATAGGAATTGAAGGCAAGGAATATATATTAAAAAATATTATCGACAAAATAAGACGAAAATATGATTATATAATCATGGATTGTCCGCCTTCCTTAAGTATGCTTACAATTAATGCACTTACAGCAGCTACTTCCGTATTGGTTCCTATCCAATGCGAATACTATGCCCTGGAAGGTCTGTCACAGCTTGTACATACCATTGAATTAGTGAAAGACAGATTAAATAAGCGTCTGGAAATCGAAGGTGTAGTATTTACTATGTATGATGCCAGAACCAATCTTTCTTTGCAGGTTGTGGAAAACGTTAAGGATAATTTGAAACAAAATATATATAAAACTATAATTCCCAGAAATGTAAGGCTCGCGGAAGCACCGAGCTATGGACAGCCTATCAACATTTACGATTCAAGGTCAGCAGGAGCAGAAAGTTATCGCCTTCTGGCAGAAGAAGTTCTCAATAGGGAGGAAAAATGATGGCGGCAAAAAGAACAGGACTTGGTCGTGGACTGGATGCGTTAATTCCTGAAAAAACAACGGAAGATAAACCTAAAACTTCAAAAATAGAAAAAGGAAAAGAAACGCAGAAGATTAAAAAAACAGAGCCGGCTTCAGATAATTCAAAAAAAGCAGAATTAATGGTTAAGATTTCTAAAGTAGAACCAAATCTTAATCAGCCCAGAAAACAGTTTGATGAAGATTCATTACTGGAATTGGCAGAGTCCATTAAACAGTACGGAGTGCTACAACCACTGCTTGTGTCCGATAAAAAGGATTATTATGAGATCATAGCAGGAGAGAGACGCTGGAGAGCGGCAAAGATAGCTGGGTTAAAAGAGATTCCTGTGCTGGTCAGGGAGTTTTCTGAACAGGAAATTGTTGAAATCTCACTTATTGAGAATATTCAGAGAGAAGATTTAAATCCTATTGAAGAAGCCAAGGCTTATAAGCGGCTGATTGATGAATTTCATTTAAAACAGGATGAGATCGCAGAACGCGTTTCAAAAAGCAGAACCGCAGTGACAAATTCCATGCGCCTGTTGAAATTGGATGAACGGGTGCAGCAAATGCTTATTGATGAGATGATCTCACCAGGTCATGCAAGAGCACTTTTAGGAATTTCAGACGGAGAAACGCAGTCATCTGTTGCGATGAAGATTTTTGATGAAAAACTCAGTGTAAGAGAAACTGAAAAACTGGTGAAAAAGCTTCTGGAGCCTCCAAAGAGAGAAAAACCTGTAAAAAATACTGCAGAAGATGCAATTTATGAAAGCCTGGAAGAGAGAATGAAGGGAATCATAGGGACCAGAGTTTTTATTCACAGAAAGAAGAACGATAAGGGTAAAATTGAAATAGAATATTATTCTAAGGAAGAATTGGACCGTATTATAGATTTATTTGAATCAATCGGATAAGGGGAGTAAATAATATGAGCGGTATATTTGATGCCTTGGGAATAGACCCTGGAATAATCATAATCATATTGCTGCTCCTGGTTATTATCTTGCTATTTAGTGTAGTGAGCAGTAATATGCGCCTGAGCCGCCTGGAAAGAAAATATAAGATGTTCATGAAGGGCAGCGACGCACAGTCTTTGGAAAAAGTATTTACTCGAAAATTTGCACAGATCGATCGCTTATATGAGGCGAAAGAAGACCATGAGCATGATATAAACTTTATAAAAAAGAATTTTGCATTGATCTTCAGTAAATACGGTGTGGAAAAGTATGATGCTTTTGATGATGTGGGAGGAAAATTAAGTTTCGCTCTGGCACTGCTGGATAAAGAGAATACAGGATTGATATTAAACGCAGTGCACAGCCGGGATAATTGTTTTCTGTATTTAAAAGAGATTGTTAAAGGCGAGTCATATGTTATGTTAAGCCAGGAAGAAGTAGAGGCTCTTAGAAAAGCAGTAAACTTCGGACTTGGTGAATTAGAAGATTTAGAATCATAGGAGACAGCTCTTCCAAATTACGTTAGGGAGAAGCGCGATAAGGCAGTAAGTATGCCTGCAGATTCTTACAAAAAGATTTCAGGAGGAAAACCATGTTAGATATAAAATTTGTGAGAGAAAATCCGGAAATAGTTAAACAGAATATCCGCAATAAGTTTCAGGATAATAAGCTTGAATTGGTGGATAAAGTCCTTGAATTGGATAAAGAAAACAGGGCAATTAAGCAGGAAGTAGAGGCATTAAGAGCGCAGAGAAATAAAATTTCAAAACAGATCGGCGCTTTAATGGGTCAGGGAAAGAAAGAAGAGGCAGAAGAAATTAAGAAGAAAGTAGCCGAATCCGGAAACCGCATCGAAGAACTTTCTGCAAGAGAAAAAGAAGTTGAGGAAGAACTGTTAAAGAATATGATGGTAATTCCTAATATTATCGATCCTTCCGTACCTATCGGAAAGGATGACAGCGAAAATGTGGAAGTAGAAAAATTCGGAGAGCCAGTGGTTCCTGATTTTGAAATTCCTTATCATACAGACATTATGGAAAGCTTTGACGGCATTGACCTGGACAGCGCCAGAAGAGTTGCAGGAAACGGCTTTTATTACTTGATGGGAGATATTGCAAGACTTCACTCTGCAGTAATCTCTTATGCAAGAGATTTTATGATTAACAGAGGCTTTACCTACTGTGTTCCGCCTTTTATGATCCGAAGCAATGTAGTAACAGGAGTTATGAGCTTTGCAGAGATGGATGCCATGATGTATAAGATCGAAGGAGAAGATCTGTATCTGATCGGCACAAGCGAACATTCCATGATCGGTAAATTTATTGATCAGATCATTCCGGAGGAAGAACTTCCGAAAACTTTAACCAGCTATTCTCCCTGCTTCCGTAAGGAAAAAGGCGCACATGGACTGGAAGAGAGAGGGGTTTACCGTATCCACCAGTTTGAAAAACAGGAAATGATCGTTGTTTGTAAACCAGAAGAAAGCCCAATGTGGTTTGATAAATTGTGGCAGAATACAGTGGATCTGTTCCGTTCATTAGATATTCCGGTGCGTACTCTTGAGTGCTGTTCAGGAGATTTGGCAGATCTGAAGGTAAAATCCGTAGACGTAGAGGCATGGTCGCCAAGACAGAAAAAATACTTTGAGGTAGGAAGCTGTTCCAACCTTGGAGATGCCCAGGCACGCAGATTAAAGATTCGTGTAAATGGGGAAGGCGGCAAAAAATATCTTGCGCATACCTTAAATAATACAGTAGTAGCACCTCCAAGAATGTTGATCGCATTTTTGGAAAATAACTTAAATGCCGATGGAAGTGTAAATATTCCTAAAGCATTGCAGCCGTATATGGGAGGCATGACTAAGATAGAGAAAAAGGCAAAATAAAGAATCAGCCTTTTCAGGGAGGTGTTCTTGTGCACAGCTATTTAAGGGCAGTGGGATTTTCCAAAATTACAAAAAGAAATGAAATAAAAGAGATCATTCGTGATGTGATTAAAAATTATGACGAGAAAGTTGCTGTGGAAAATCATCCGGATGGAGTTTTTATAGAGTATTCAAAGAACTATGGATGTGATTGTGGAATTACTGTCTGTGGACAATACGATGAGGACAACAAGTTTCACGTGGAATACTATTTCCCATTTTTTCGCGGAACAGGCATTACGACTCAGGAAAATGTAGTGATTGAACGCCATGCGGAAAAAGAATCTTATGCAGGGGCATGTGATGATTTAAGGATTGGTGTAACTTTAATATTTTATCTGCAGAATCCTGGCGAATATATGCTGGAACAATATAAAGGAAGCATATTCCCAGGCGGACAGCCGTTGACTTTATCCGGACTTGCAAGAGAAGGGACCATTCTTTTTCCGGTACAGAAGGATAAAGAAGCCGTGATGGTGGAAAAGGAAATGTCTCAAAACAGAAGCAATCTCATTGCGGCAGCGAGAAACGGAGACGAAGAGGCAATGGAAAGCCTTACCATGGAGGACATGGATACCTATTCTATGATCACCAGGCGTATTATGACAGAAGATGTTTTTACTATCGTAGATTCTTATTTTATGCCCCACGGAATCGAATGTGACCAGTATAATATCATGGGAGAAATCCTTGATTTTATGACATTCAAAAATATTCTTACCGGCGAAGAGATATGCCAGATGACAGTAGAGAGCAATGATATGCAGTTTGATATCTGTATTAATAAAGAAGATCTTTTAGGAGAGCCGAAGGTAGGAAGACGATTTAAAGGTATTATCTGGCTGCAGGGACAGCTTCATTTTTAATCGGTATAAACGCGTGTCTGCAATTTCCCCTTTCTGTGGGCGCGCGTTTATTATATAAAGCAGAGAAAAATAATTTGCTGTCTTGTATTTTGTGATTAAATATAGTAAAATAAATTTTGTGCTTTGAAGGAGCAGTTTAGGAAGAGAGTTCCGCATAGTGCAGGCTAAAGGCTTTTGGGAGAGAAATATATTTCTCATGAAAAGATAATTGACAAAAGCTATGGCAATAAGTATAATTTAATAGATTTTGAATGTCGCTATAGCTCAGTAGGATAGAGCGACCGCCTCCTAAGCGGTAGGCCGGAGGTTCGAATCCTCTTA
>CALIZJ010000174.1 GCA_938028845.1 uncultured Blautia sp. | reverse complement strand
ATTTTTCATGGTATCGTTATCCTGCTCTTCAAACAGCAGATTACATGCCAGTATCACTAAAACCGGCATCAGCAGCATATAGGCGCTGAGCTGGAAAAGGCTTGACATCATCCCCTCCACTGCGTCCACACTGTTTTTTGCTTCCGACAAAAATAAAGCATATCCAAGAGGCAAAAGCACCGATGATGCCGAGGCGGCAAAAAACAGCGGTTTGCGCCGAAGCTTCTTTATTTCACAGCAGATCAGCCTAAGCAATCCCCTCACCCCCAGTAATTTCTTTAAAATAATCTTCCAGTGTATTCTCACTAAGATGCAGTTCCCGCACCGAAATACCGTCTTCTATCAAAACCCGGTTAATATCCGCCACCGGAAGCTCTGTGTCGTAAAGATACAGGTTATAAGCATCCCGCATTTTCATCCGGCACTTTCCGAAACGAAGGGTAATAAGTTTGTACGCCCGCTCTGCATCCGATACCCCCAGGTGAAAAAATCTGGCGTTCTTTCTTTCCAGCTCTTCCATACTCTCTTCCTCTAAAAGAACTCCATGGTCGATAATCCCAATGTCATCCGCCAGCAGAGAAACTTCCGAAAGGATATGGCTGGAAATTAATATGGTCTTTCCTCTGGTATCGCACAGCTCCCGGATAAAATCCCTTACCTCGGCGATCCCGATAGGGTCCAGCCCGTTAATCGGCTCGTCCAGGATCAAAAGTTCCGGATCGTGCATCACCGCAAGGGCGATGGCGAGCCTTTGCTTCATTCCCAAAGAATATTGGGAATACAGCTTTTTATCCCCATACGGCAGATTTACCAGGGCCAGCGCGTTTTTTATATAAGCAGGATCTTTTAAGCCGCGAAGCATGGCAAAAATTCTCAGATTCTCCGTCCCGGTCAGATTGGGATAAAAACCTGGAGACTCAATCAGGCTTCCGATCCGGGGAAGGAGCTTCTTTTCGTTTTTCCGAAGGGGCTTTCCAAAAAGCAGAGCCGTCCCGGCACTTGGCGCTGTCAGTCCTAAAAGCATCCGCATGGTCGTTGTCTTTCCAGCTCCGTTTCTGCCTAAAAGACCGTAAATCCTTCCTTTTCTTACATGAAGGTTCAGGCTGGAAACGCTGGTCTGCTCCCCGTATTTTTTTGTCAGATTATGGGTTTCAATCAAATATTCACTCATATGTGTCTGCCTCCTTTTCTTTCACAGATGGTACACCGAATACGAAATAACCGTTCCTCTAAGCCGGAACCCGTTATTTTCTTTTCGATGTATGAAGTGTAACACGGCTGCCTTAAGACAGCTTTGAGATAACCTTGAATTTTCCTTGAGATTTTCTAATGAGAATAGGCAGAACAGACATCCTGAGCTATAATAAAAGTATTACAAAAGGGAGGCAGGACAGGATGCAGAATAAAGACCGAAAAATACTGGTAGTAGATGACGAAGAAGATTTATTGGAAATGGTCAGTATGATCTTCCAAAGGGCAGGCTATACGCAGATCATAACCGCTTCCTCTGGAAGGGCCGCTCTTAAGCTTTGGAAAGAACTTCGCCCGGATATGCTTATTCTGGACGTGATGATGAGGGAAATGGATGGATTTTCCCTGCTAAAAGAAATCCGCCGTTCCAGCAGTGTACCGGTTTTAATGCTCACCGCCAGGGGAGAGGCAGAAGATAAATTTACTGGTTTTGAGTACGGTGCCGACGATTATCTGACAAAGCCGTTTTTGCCAAAGGAACTTTTATTCCGGGTTGAGGCAGTCTTAAGGCGCGTCTATCCCGTAAAGGAAAAAAAGATATCCCTTGCCGCCTCCACTGTAGATCTGGAAAATGCCCAGGTATGGCGAAAGGGAGAAACAATTTCTCTCACAGCCAAAGAGCTTATGCTTTTTGAAAAGCTGTATGAAAACGCAGGGCGGATCGTTACCACAGGTTCCCTGTGCGAAACAGTCTGCGGCGAATTTTGGCAGGGATATGAAAGCACTCTTGCCACCCATATCCGGCATCTCCGGGAAAAAATAGAAGAAAATCCCTCCAGGCCCGTTTCCCTTATGACCGTAAAAGGCCTGGGGTACCG
This sequence comes from uncultured Blautia sp., assembly GCA_938028845.1. Taxonomy (GTDB): domain Bacteria; phylum Bacillota; class Clostridia; order Lachnospirales; family Lachnospiraceae; genus Blautia_A. The sequence continues at coordinate 18,410 of CALIZJ010000174.1, read as the reverse complement.
CCTTTATGTAAAGGAGGATTCCCTATGAATGTAGCTGAACGTTTTTTTCGCCGTTATATCCTGTCCACTTTTGGGATTCTCCTTTTATTTTTTATGATCAATATCCTGTTGATCTGTGGTTTTTTTTCAGCTACTTATACACATGAAGCTTCAGATGAACGTTTTTCCATTGAACAGCTGTCTGCTCATATCACAAAAGAAGACGGACGGCACACTGCCGATGACGCCGCCAGGGCAATGCTGCGCCAGAAAAACGCTTGGGCAATGCTTTTAGACGACGATGGAGATATCCTTTGGGAGATGGATCTTCCGGAAAATCTCTCCCGAAAATATACCGTAACAGACGTTGCCGTATTTACCCACTGGTTTTTAGAAGATTACCCGGTTAGGGTCTGGAAACATACGGACGGACTTTTGGTAGTGGGTTTTCCTCCCAATGCTCTTTTTCAGTATTATGTCTCTTTGGACATGAACTACATCGAATCTTTAATGGTCTGGATCCCCCTTACCTTTCTTGTTAACCTGCTGCTCATGCTTTACCTGTTTATCCGCAATACCCGCCGGGTAGAAAAGGGAATCCGCCCTATTCTGGGCGGTATCCAAAGCCTTTCTAAAGGAAAACCCTTCCACCTCAGCGAAACCGGAGAACTGGCGGAAATTAATGCCAGTTTAAATAAAGCAGGGGCGTACCTGATAAAAAAAGACAATACTCGCGCCGAATGGATCCGGGGTATTTCCCATGATATACGGACACCTTTGTCCATGATCTTAGGTTACGCCAGCGAAATCGAGGACACCATGGATATTCCTAAAATCATTCAAAAACAGGCAGGGATCATACGAAGACAGGGGGAAAAGCTGAAGGAGCTGGTAGATAATTTAAACCTGACCACCAAACTGGAATATTCCATGCAGCCCATCCAGAAAGAGCTTCTGGATCCTGTGGAACTCTGCCGGAAGATCACAGCCGAATTTTTAAATGACAGGCTTCCCTGGCAGTATGACCTTCAGTTTATCCAGGATAAGTCCCAAACCGCCGGCCAGATCTATGCTGACCGTTTCCTCCTTGAACGGATGCTCACCAACCTGATCCGAAACAGCATCGTGCATAATCCCAAGGGATGCCGTATTTATCTGTCTTTGCAAATGAATGAAGATTTTTGCTGTTTTACCGCTAAGGATGACGGATCCGGGCTTACCCCCGGGCTTTTACAAGCTTTAAACGCCGGAAAGGATATTTCCAGTATACAGGAAAACAACCGGGACACAGAGCATGGGTTGGGGCTTAAGATTGTACGCCAGATAGTACTCGTACATGGGGGAACTCTCTCCTTTTCTTCTAATTCTCCTCATGGACTGTGTGTAAAAATCGCCCTTCCCCGGGAAATGCCTGGCAAGGAGTAAAAAACAGGCGGTATCGCTGCTTTTTTGGATACCGCCTGTAAAATAATGTCAAATTTTCTCATGTACAAGAATGCTGTATTCCGCCTGGAACACGCCCATTGGCTGGAGTACATTTTCCCATTCCCGGTCTTTTAATTCTCCCTGGAAACCTTCTCTGTCGCACCTTCCATACCACGGTTCAATACAGATAAAAGGTGCCTGTTTTCCCGGCGGGGACCAGATTCCCACCAGGGGCGCCGAAAATTCCACAGAAAGGCAGGTATTTCCCGATGGCGCCACCAGCGAAATTTTTTGTACCTGTCCATTTTCCAGAATCAGGGCATCTCCGTCAAATAAATGCTCTCCAATGGGAAGACAGCCCTCTTCCAGCTCATACACAAGGGTCTTATCTGTGGCAAGTCCTCCCTGTCCGAAAACTCTGTTTGTAAATTGAGACAGCAGGCTTCCTGTGCTTGTCTGAAAACGCAGCTTATAATCCCACTGCTTTTCTCCTTCCTGTAAGGGGCAGAAAAATGCCGGATGCGCGCCAATAGAAAAATATAATTCATTCTCAGGATCTGGATTCTTTACCCTCCACATGACACGTATACGCTCCCCTTCCAGACGGTAGCCAATTTCCAGCCGGAAGGAAAAAGGATAGACCTTCCTGGTATCCTCGTCATCTTTTAGGGCAAACCAGGCTTCCGACCCAGTGTTTTCAATCAGTTCAAAGTCTTTATCCCTGGCAAAGCCGTGCTGGTTCATAGGATATTCCCGGTCCCCCACCCGGTATTTTTTATCCCGCACACCACCTACAAAAGGAAACAGTACAGGAGATGTCCTGCCCCAGTAACGGGGATCTGCATTCCATAAATATTCTCTGCCGCAGTCCTTTCTGTAAAGGGAGCGCAGCTCTGCCCCGTGCAGGTTAATCCCTGCCGAAAGCACTTCGTTCTCAAGCCGGATATCTGTTTTTCTCTCTTCCATCGTATACCTCCGTAATCTTTCTCCCTGGATACCAGGCACAATCCCTGGATCTTCTAAATAAAGGTCAGCAGTTCGTCCGTCTTTTTTCTCGCCGGCGCCTGCGGGTCTGCGTCCGGATAACCTATGGCTATAAGCGCGGCAATCTCCTGATTCCCGGGCAGGTCTATAAGCTCTGCAATCTTCTTTTCGTCAAATATCCCCATGATCACTGTACCAAGCCCTTTTTCATATGCTCCAAGGCAGAAGGTCTGAGCCGCGATCCCGGCATCAAAGGCCTCCCATTTGTCCTTTTTAGGAGTGGAAAAACTTCCGTCCCGCTCGTACCCGGAACGGCCCTTTGCTGTAGTCTGGATCACCAGGGCAGGAGCCTGGGCGATAATATTTACATTGTGGGTAAATCCCATCATATAATCTTCTGAAGCGATCTGTTCCAGAATTTCCCTGTTATCCACCACTATATATCCCGCTGTCTGGGTATTTTTCCAGGACGGCGCATAAGAGGCGGTCTCTACGATCTCCCGGATAAGTTCCCGGGGTACCGGCGTATCCTTAAATTTTCTGATGCTTCTTCTTTCTCTAATCCCTTGGATTAAATCCATACCTTCATCACTCCTGTCTGCGAAAAGTAATCCGTTCTTCTTTTTATAATACACGAATCCTGCCTTTATTGTATCCTTTGTCCCTTTTTGTGTCCAGAGGTTATCACGGAATCTGAAGATTTTTATGAAATCATCCTCCTTTCAGTCATTCCAGCAGACGGCAAAATTCTTCTGCCACTTCCTCTGAAAGCCTGAAATATACCTGCAGTTTTCCCACACCGCAGGACAATATATCTCCCGGCTCATATAAGAAAAACGAAACTTTTTTGTCATTGTCCCATACTTCATATTCATATAAAAGTTCTTCTTTTTCTCCCCAGGAAAAAAGCACATCTTCCTCTTCCAGCTTTTCTACCGCAGATGCAAAATGTTCAATGGCTTCTTGATCCTGGATTTCGATGAGGACATTCCCATCTGCATCTTTTACAATTATCCTGCCCTCATGCTGCCTTTCCCCAAAAAACCAGTCTGCCGCCCAGGCAAAAGGAAAATAATAATCCTTTCCCCAGTCCGTTACCGCCGTACAACCGCTCAATAAAATACAGCTTAATACAATTCCCCCAAGAAACATCCCTTTTCTCATCCTATCTTTTTTTCCTCCTGCACATAAAATACCATAAAATTTCAGCCGCCATTGCCGCCCCGGAAAGAAAAGCGGAATCAGATAGCCGCCTCCCTTTTCTTAAAGCATACCACGAAAGCCTTTTGATTTTGGGAAGGTGTCATTATTGACAGGGCAATCTGTTATTTTCAGCAGCTGGCATAACCTGCCTTTTTCTGCAGCATGCGCCGGCTTTTAAGGATTTGTTGCAGGAAGCTTCTTCCTCACTTATAATATATATAGCAGCAAAAGGGAGGGGTTACGTTATGATTTCTATTGCCATATGCGAAGACAATATTTTTACCCAGGGACAGATCGAGACGCTTATTTCCAAATTTATGCCGGAAATAAACGTAGATGTGTTTTCAAGAGGTGAAGAGCTCTTAAAGGAGCTTTCCAAAGAGCAGACCCACTATTCTGTCATACTGATGGACATTTCCCTTCCCGGAATCTCCGGCATAGAAACCGCCTCTGCCATTCGGGAAAAGGATCCTTATGCTCTTCTTATTTACATTACCGATTATAAAGAATATGTATATCAGGTTTTTGAAACCCTTCCTTTTCGTTTTATTACGAAACCCATAGACCCTGCCTTGTTCCAAAAAGCTCTTGCAGATGCTTTTAATCATCTTCAGAACCGGCAGAAGCAGTTTCATTTTCATATCCAGCGAACGCAATACCAGATTCCCCTTCAGGAAATCGTATATTTGGAATCCAGGCTCCGGCAGATTACCTTATATACCCCGGATACTTCCTATGAATTTTACGGACGGCTGTCTGATATCCTTTCCTCCCTGGACGATTTGTTATTTGTGCGGGTTCACGCCTCTTATATCATAAATATGGATTATATCCGTACTTTAACCGATACCGGCATTGTGCTCCGCTCTGGGAAAGAGATTCCGGTAAGCAGGCGGTACCGAAAAGAACTGCGCGCCAAACATCTGAACTATTTAAAATGGAGGGCAAATGAATGATCTTCACAACCCGTTACGACATTTTTCTCAATTTCTTTCTCTGTGTGATAGATATGTGCATCCTGCTGGAATTTATGAACCGGATGTATGGACAAATTCTGAAAAATAGAAAAGCCGCTGCTTACTTCATTGTCTTTGGCATGATATTCCTTATGGTGACACACTCCCCTTATGACAACAGCTTTTTTATTTTCCCTGTCAGCTTTTTCATCCTTTGGGCCTATCCCAAAAACCCGAAAAAAAAGCTGCTGTTTGAAAGCTGCCTTTGTCTCTTTGGCTGCTTTTCCTTTTCATACCTGTGACTACACTGGCAAGTTCTGTTTTCATACTCTTTTTCTTAAACGGAACCAGCTTAAGCCGTCCCGCCCGGGACTTTATGCATCTGTTTATGCAGGCCACGTTTTTATTTATCAATATTGCTGTTTTCGCCCTGCTGCGCCGTTTTGGCATTTATTATAAAAAGGAGCAGGAAAAAGCACTTTTAGAGCTTCAGGTAAAGCAGCAGGAACAGCATTATAAGGATCTGTTAAAAGCAAATGCCCAGGTAAGAGCCATCCGCCACGATATGAAAAACCATTTGCAGACAATCTCTTTACTTTACGACAAAGGGAGCCGCCAGGAGCTTTCCGAATATCTCCGTTCCACCACGGATCTCCTTGGAAAAACCGAAACATCCGTCACCAGCGGCAATCCGTCTATAGACGCCCTCCTGGGGCTAAAACTATCAGAAATGAAGGAAAAAAATATCCAGTGTACGCCCAGGCTTTCCATACCTCTGGAACTTCCCCTTCCTTTTTCTGACGTAGTCACTATTTTAGGGAATCTGCTGGATAATGCCATTTTCGCCAGTACCCAATGGGGCGTTCCCTGTGAAATACAGTTTTCTATGGTCTACCAGCAGCATACGCTTCTGTTCCATATGGAGAATCCCTGTAAGGAAGATTCTGCCATGCCATACAAAACCGGTATGCACAATGTGGAAAAAGTAGTTAAAAAATATTCCGGTACAATTCAGACACAGGTGTCCTCTCACATTTATACAACGGATATTGTGTTATACGGTCTTTAATTTTTCGGATATAAATTGTGTTATCCCCAAAAGATATGATACAATTCAAGTAAATAAACTTATGCCAAGGAGTAACTCATTATGGATCTAAACGCTTTTAAATGGATACGCCAGCCAGAAAACTATCAGATATGGGATGATAAAATTGCGATCACCACAAAACCCCATACAGATTTATGGCAAAGGACTTATTATCATTTTCGAAATGATAACGCACCGGTTTTTCAAATGGAAACAGAGGAAAAATATTTCAGTTTTACAGTAAAAACTGATTTTCAAGAAAGCCATCACAGATTTGACCAGTGTGGTATTGTCATGTATCTGGACAGCGAAAACTGGCTGAAAGCTTCCATTGAATATGAGAATGGAGCCTATCAGCATTTGGGAAGTGTGGTAACGAATCACGGATACTCTGACTGGGCCACTACAGAAATTGATTCTTCAGTGAAATCCATGTGGTACCGCTTCAGCAGACGGGAAGATGATTATTGTATCGAATGTTCATTTGACGGAGAGAAATTTATGCAAATGCGAGTATGCCATATGTTCCAGGGAGACGGTAAAATCCAGTTTGGAATCTACGCCTGCTCGCCAGAAAATTCGTCATTTACGGCGACCTTTACCAACATGCAGCTAACAGAATGTAAATGGAAGCCTCATGATGGACAGCAGCCTGATGTAATGGAATAGGAACCTTTAGAAAATTTCCCAACTGCTTCCCCTGTATACCTTTAAAAGCAGTGAGCCAAATAGGTTCTACTGCTTTTAAAGGTCTGGCTCCAGGAAGCATCGGCGAAGGATTTTCCTTCTTTTCCCTATTGTTTCAGCAGGATACAGGAAAATTTTCTCAGTTTTCCCAGGCGCGGATACGGTAGGTCACACCCAGGTCTTCACAAATTCTGCGGCATTGCTGCTCTTCTTCCTTTGTAAGGGTGGTATCCACGGTGGTCATCACCACGTTTGGTACATATTTTTTGCTGCTTCGTGCAAATTTCAGCATTTCATAGAAGGAAACTTCCCCGAATTTGGGACGTACAAGCTTATTATACTCTTTCGCATCCGGCGTGTTCAAACTAATAGAAACCGTATCGATCACCCCTTCAAATAACGGGGTGATGTCCCTTTCGTGAATGAGATTTCCAAGCCCATTGGTATTGATCCGGATCTTTTTTCCGTAGCGTTCCTTAATAAAGCGGGCCGTTTTCAGCAGTACATCCAAAGCTTCTGTGGGTTCCCCGAAGCCGCAGAATACTACTTCCTCATATTTTGTCATATCAAACTTTTCAAATTCCGCCGCCACCTCATCAAAGGACGGGGTATGGGAAAGCCACAGAGAATCCGAATCTTCCATACTATCCCGGGTCTGCCGCAGACAAAAAGTACAGGCGCAGGGACATTTGTTCGTCAGATTCACATATAAATTATTGTGTACTTCATATAAAATAGTCATAGCCGTATGTTTCATAAGCCTTACCTCGCTCTCTATTTATTTCAAACTTCCAAGCAGTTCTTCAAAACAAACGCCGTCTGTAAGAGGCAGATCCATCTCCATGGATTTTTCAATGCACTTTTTGATAAACAAAGACGCCTTGCGCACAGAATCTCCAAAAGTAACCTGATTCACTGCATCCGCCGCTATGATGGCGGCAAAAATATCTCCTGTTCCTGATCTCTGGGTTCCTACTTTATGAGTCCTGCGTATCTTTCCTTTAGTCCCCTTTTCATAGCAATAATTGGCTATGAACTCTCCCTGGATAATACCGGTAATGACAATTTTCTCCGGCCCCATTGCGCAGAGCTTATCCGCCAGCTTTAAAATCTCTTTCATAGACCATTTATCTCCATGATAAGGAGTATCTGTTAAAATACATGCCTCCGTCAGATTGGGCGTGAGAATATCTGCATACCCAACCAGCCTTTTCATTTCCTGGCACATTTGAGGCGTATAGGTAGGATAAGGCTTTCCGTAATCTCCCATGACTGGATCCACAACGATCACTGTGTCTTTCTCAGCAAATTCTTCAAAAAATTTTATGACAATCTGAATCTGCTCTTTCGAGCCCAAAAATCCTGTACTGATGCCGGAAAACTGAAGGCCCAGCTTTTTCCACTCTTCCATGTACGGCAGCATCCGATCTGTATAATCTTCAAAAAAATAACTTTCAAAGCCTGTATGATTGGAAAAAATGGAGGTGGGAAGTGGACAGCATTGGATCTTCAGAGCGGAGATAATCGGCAGTGCCACTGCAATGGAGCAGCGCCCGAATCCGGAGAAATCATTGATAACCGCAATCTTTTTTTGATGGTTATGGTTTGCCTTCATTGTATGTCACTTCTTTTCTCTTAATTTTTCATTTTCGATATAGAAAACTTTCCAACTATCATAACAAATAAGTGACATCTTTAAAACATCCAAATTTACATATTTTTATCAGGACAGTTTTGCAAAAGTAATCTGCACACATAAAAAAGTCCAAAAGAGAAGGGCTATCCCGCCGGAATAACTCTTCTCTCACTTTATAACAGAAAGTAAATTCTATTCAATCAATTTTATCCACCGTGTAATCGCCCGCTGCTTCTGCTGCCGACTTTAAGACAGCATCTTCCACCTCTTTTTCCAGCGTCACTTCCGCCCATTTCTCTTTAAAAGAAACTTCTTTTACATTTTCTATCTGCATAAGGGCAGTTCGGATCTTTTCTTTACATTTTTCACAGGAAATCCCTGTAATATACATAACTTTATAATCAATCCGTTCTATTTTAAAAATCACCGGCCTGGTACCGTCCGAACAGCAGGCGATCATAATACGCTCATCATCCATCCAGTTTCGCATGATCGCTCCGCCTTGAAGACCAGTATAAATGTATCTGGATATAGCGTCCCACGCCTCAGAACAATGGGGGAAAGAAGTTCCCCCTGCAATAGACTCTGCCGTATACGCTGTTTGCCGTAAAGAGTTAAATCCTATATGCCAAAAATCATCCGCAGCGCCATAACGTTCAAAAATAAAAACGTCCCCCACATTGTAACAGGGACAGGCTCCTGCGGACGGATCTTTACAATACTGAGCCTGAAGCTCCGGATATAATTTTTTATCGATTACAGTTAATTTTACTTTATGCTGCATCTTACATCCTCCTTTTTTCCTTGTGATAACAGCCTCGAAATGATACAATTTAAGAAAATATCGCGAAACGGAAGGTGAAACCATGCTGACCCCACGTTATTTTTTTGCAGATGATTTCAAACAGTTCTATACATATTTTCTGTCCCAGCCGCATAATAAAAAATTTTTTCATAAAGGTGAGCATCTCTGGAAGCCAGGACAGCCCTGTGAAAAAATCCACTATATTGTCTCAGGTGTAGAGATGCATTATGCCGACCATGAAAACGGCCGCCGTAAAATCATCAGTTTTCACGGCTCCGGTACGGTTTTTCCCGGTTATCACCTAAGCAAATATAAAATCGAGCTTTCTTTGACCACGGTAGCTTTATCGGAAATGGAAGTCCTGGAATTTACCATTCCCCAGTTTCAGACAATGTTTGAATCCAACACCGCTTTAAGCGAGCAGGTAGTGGACTGGTACGCCATGTATATTAACCGGTTTCTCTTTGAATCCATCCACCAGGAATACAATCCTTCCCTGGTAAAAATCTGCAATCTTTTGTATCTGCTCACCGTCAGCCAGCCGCAAAATGCCAGTCTGGTCATCGATATGACGCAGGATACCCTTGCAGAACTTCTAGGCTTAAGCCGCGTGCAGCTTACCAGAGGACTTTCCCTGCTGCGCCAGCAGCAAATTATCTCTACTGCCCGGGGAAAAATCCGCGTCACAGACCTTTCCGCTCTGTTAAAGCTGTGCTCTTCCGAAGCGCTTTAAAACATCTTTCAGCCATATTATATAAGCACAGCCTCTGTATCATCTGCTTCAAATGATACAGAGGCTGTAAAGTTTTCTGCTTTTATCTTTCTGAATCCAATTCCAAAGTATCCATTTGAGACCTTGGAATTAATTTTTGATACTTTGGAAATTGCTTTTTAATAAGCAATCCTAAAATAATCCAAATACGCTTTATATTTATCTTGAGCAGTCAAGCAGGTATCTGTCAGATAACCCTTTTCATTGTTCCACTCTTTCAACCCACGATAGTAGAACAGCTTCAAATTATCCTCAATGATAAATGGAACAATATTATATTTAAGGCATTCCTTAAACATAATCAGTCTGCCTACACGACCGTTGCCATCCTGGAACGGATGAATCCGTTCAAATTTCACATGGAAATCCAGAATATCTTCAAATGTCTTTTCTCCCTTGACATTGTATTCTGTCAGCAATGCTTTCATCTTACTGGCAACTTCTTCGGGTAGAGCAGTATCCATGCCACCCACCTCATTAGGCAATTTCTTATAATCCCCCACTGCAAACCAGTCTTTTCTGGAATCGCTGGTTCCGCTTTTCAAAGTCAGATGAAGCTCCTTAATAAACTTTTCAGTCAAAGCAGCTTTTGCATGGTCGATGATCGTATCAATACATCGAAAATGATTTACGGTTTCAATTACATCGTCTACATTGAGAACTTCATTTTCCACACCGATGGTATTGGTTTCAAAAATATATCTGGTCTGATCATGAGTCAGACGACTTCCCTCAATATGGTTTGAGTTATACGTTAAATCAATTTGTGTTTTATGGTAAATACCGCCGGAATATTTACTTGCTTTTTCTTCCTGCAAGATCTTAAGCAGTGTAAGCGGATGTTCTTTCTTTTTGTTGGAACGCTCTGGTTTTTCGGCGTTCTCCGGAATATTCCAGGTCTTTCCGGTAAGAAAAGCACCCTGCACACGCCCATGCGCGCAGTAATTTCTCACACTTCGCTTCGATATATTCCATTTTTTTGCTATTTCAGCAACTGAAAGGTATCGCATCTGCTTTCCTCCGTTATCAATCGCATCCACTACTATATGAATCTACATTATAGTATATCACATTATCGGCAATAAATCCATCAGGTTTCTACATTGCACAATATATTTTTGCCGATTTTAAAAATCTTCTACTACTTCATCGGCAAAATACTCCGTTTCCTTTTCTCTTGACAAAAATTTTTTATTCCGCTACTCTTTTTACAAGAGCCGCCGGCAGCTCCAATTAAGCAAAAGGAGCGATTATTATGTATCATGAAAGATTTAAGGGGAACCATTACGAAATCGGTTTTCATCCGGTTCCTTTTCTTTTACTGGAAATACCACCGCCTTTGTACAGATGGAAGACGGGGTCAATGAAAAAGGATTGGCAGTAGGACTGACCTCAGTTTTTCCTTCCAGTATCCAGCCAGGATTAAACGCTGGTCTTCTGCTGCGGTTTTTCCTGGAAAAATGCCAGACGACGGGGGAAGTCCTTCAATATCTTTCCCGGCTTCCTATCAGCTCTGCACAGACCTTTACCATCGCCGATCCTACCGGAGAGATTGCCGTGGCAGAATGTTACTCCAAAGATCTTCAGGTCATCCGTCCTACTATAAAACAACCCTATGTATGTGCAGCAAACATATTCCACACACCCAGACTTGCCGTCCAAAACTACACTGCCTCGGATACCTGGGAAGCAGAACCCAGATATGAGACTTTGCTTCATACCCTCAAAGAGCAGGGACTTCGTATGGGTCCCCAAGAAGCGAAAGATCTTCTCTCAGGGAAAAGCGGTTTTCTCTGCCAATACGACAGAAAAACGGGAAAAGATACCGTCTGGTCTGTCTTATATGATCTGACAAAACGGCAGATCTTCCGGGCTGAAGGAAATCCTTCCAGGCGAAAGTTTAAAGAGGACTTTCGATTCCCCTTTTAAAAAAGTGTGTGCCTTGGCACACACTTTCGCCGAAACACGGCTGCACCAGCAGCCATATTCCTTTTCACATCCCTGTTCCCTGCTATAGTTTTCCATCTTTTCCACAGTCGCCGGTTCTGCATCGTAAGGACCAAGGTGCATACATTGTACACACAGCCCCTCCTCATACGTCAAAAATTCCACACTGGAAAAATCCATTCCTTTTTTCTCCGCTGCCTCCCATCTCGCCCAGTCAAACTCCGTCTTTGTTACAAATTCGGGAAGACGGATCAGAGAGATCCACTGAAAATCCTTTTTCCGGCCGTAATCTACACCCTTAACGCCCTCCTGCCACCAGAACCCTTCCAAAGGCGGAACTACATAATCAAAATATCCTTCCATTTTATGTTTTCCCAGCTTGCTCATTTTAATGGTATATGCCATTGCATAAAGCAGTCCAACGGCCGCCTTATAGGCACCGCCTTCTTCATTTGGATCGCCCTTTCCCCGCACCGCCAGAAAATTCATAGATGGAATTTCGATGATCTGCGGCTTTTTAGGAGGCAGATAAAACTCCTTATACTCTTTTTTATAATCAAATGCAGCCATTTTATTCCTCCTTTATCCCTACATAATAGTCTATAAGAAAACTCCTGTTACTGGCTCTATTTTATCAAACAAAACCGGACACCTGTCTGTCATGTATGGGAATATTGTTTTTGTATCTCTTTTCCAATATCCGCCAGCTTCTCCCGGATATGTACCGGTTCTAAAAGCTCTGCCCCGTCTCTGAAAGATAAAATCCAGCTTAAAATACTGTCCTCATCTGTAAATCCAAAAGAAAAAAGCAGCCTGCCGTCCTCTGTTACGGTAAAACAGCCCGGTCCATACTCTTCTACCAGCCTCCAGCGGTATTCGGGAGCTATCAGAGCTTTTACTAAACAGGTATGGGGAAATACCCTTTCATTCGTCAGATTGGGAAAAGGTACCGAACACTTTTCAAATTTTTCCCCCACCTTAAGTTCTGTCATACGGTTCAGCTTAAACAAACGATAGTTCTCTCTCTCCCTGCAGTATCCCCACACATACCAGCTGGCCCAGCGAAAGATCAGATAATACGGCCGGATTGTACTAGTAGATTCTCCTTTGGGGGCAAAATAGCAAAAGCTGACTTCCCTGTTCTCCTGAATCGCTTTGTGAAAAAGTTCAATTTTCGGTGATAAAGCAGATTTACTCCAGGAGGAAAGGTCAATCAGGATATGCTGACTGCCCGGCAGCAGCTGTGAAGCTCCTGCTGAAAGTTTTTCCATAAGCTGGGTATATCTGTTGGTCCCGCTCACACTGTCCAGGCTTCGAAGTCCGGTGAGCATCGCCTGCATATCAGCAGAAGTCAGAAGAGTGCTGTCGATTTTATACCCCTCCATGATAGAAAGTCCTCCATTTACTCCCTGCGTAGTAACCAGAGGGATTCCCGCTTTGCATAGGTCTTCAATATCCCTGCTGATCGTACGCCGGGAGACCTCGAATTTTTCTGCCAGGAAAGGGGCTGTCACTTTATCCTGTCTAAGCAGGATTGCCAGAATCCCGATCAGCCGGTCTATTTTCATTTTCTCTCCTCCTCGCTTCCGCCTTTATTCCATTTTCTTAAAGTCTGTTTTATTGGATTACACCCTTTTTCTGCATCAATACATAAAAAACTGACACTAGTATAGCAGACTATTCCTGACAACGTCCTGTCATGTTTTATGGGATATACTGCCTACATTTTATTCCCGGGGCAAGTTTATCTTTATACTCAGTCTGCCCTCCTGATAACTGGCAGATATCGAACCATTCATCTGTAAAAGCAAAGTTTTCGATATGGCAAGACCAAGCCCTGTAGAATTTTTTGCCGATTCTACTGAAAAAAACCGGTCAAACAGCTTTCCAACCTGTACCTGATCCAGGCCGGGCGCTGTATTGGTAAAGGTAATTTCTCCTTCTTCTGAAAGAAAAATCTCCAAATCTCCTGCACTGTATTTTAACACGTTTCCCAGCACGTTTCCGAAAATCCGCGACAATGCAGCCTGATCCAGGCTGCATATCACTTTCTTCTTCGGAATATGGATCACCGGCGTAATCCCTTTTCCTATAAGAGCCCCATAAAAGCCAGCTATACTTTCTTCCAAAACTTTATTCACATTTATCCGTTCCAAATGAAGGGATTCTGAATTTCCTGCAATAACGGAATACCGGAACAATTCCTCTGTAAGCTGCTTTAACGCCTCTGTCCGGTTTTGAATATATCCCAGGTAACGTTTTGCATCTGGAGTCATTTCCTCTGTTTCCAATAAATCCAGATACCCACAGATGGCAGTCAAAGGAGTTCGCAGATCATGGGAAATATTTGTGACCGCCTCTTTTAGTTCCCTATCTCCCTGCAAATAGCGATGGCGCTCCCGGCGAAGCTGCCGAAGCTGGTCATTCATAGAATCCGCCAGCGCACATACGCTTTTGTCCCTGCTGGATATACCTATAAGCGTATTTGTCTCTCCATTCAGCTTTTCCCAAAAGGAGCTGCGTATCTCCTCCACAGATTTTCGAAGCAGATATATCTTTGCCAGCAGCAAAGCAATAACCACAGCCAGGATTCCAATAATGATCCCAAGGCCAAGCACCATCTTACCTTCCCTCCTCTACTTGATATCTTTCTTTTTAAAACACCAAACCCCGATTCCGGTTGAACCGGCAAAAATTATCAGCGCATACCCCATCTGCACCGCAACCCCTTCCCCATCTACACTTTGATAATGCAATGCCTGGCCAGTAGGCAAAAAGCGGTTGAGCAATTCATAGACTTCCCGCTCTGTTCCCTCCACATAATTGATATTACGGACAGGCGGCTCTGTAATGATTTCTCCCGCTTCATCTACATATGTTTGTCCCTCATAATATTCCGGCTCGCTTAACCTTGAATAAATGTATACGCTGCACATGAGCATGATAAAAGCGCCGAGAATCGCTGCTGTCGCCGCTGCGTCTTTACTGGAGATCAACATTCCCATGCATGTTAAAATCCCGCTGACTGCCAGCAACATGAAAAGGTTTCCCGCTCCCCAGAGCAGTAAAGTCCATCCGTCTGTCTGAAAACCTCCAAGCAGCGGAATCCCTAAAGCACAACAGGGTAGCAGATACGCCGCACAAAGGAGTATAGAACCCACATACATTACCAGAAGATTTGACAAATATACGGCAAACCGGGAATGACCTACGCTTAATTTATTGCGGATTGTTCCGTCTTTATACTCCGTTCCCAAAAAAAGGCTTCCAAAAACGGCACAGACAATCCCAGAAAAAAGTGCAAAACCGCCCAGCACTCCGTCCACACAAACAGAGCCGCCATACTCTCTTTGGTCAAAATAAGTATTTAATACGACCATTACGGCAAGCGCAGCCATAAACAACACGCCGCCCCAAAACAGTCTGCTCTTCCTTAATCTCATAAAATTCACGGACAACAAACGGTTCATCACTGCTCCTCACCTCCAATCAGACTAATATAGTAGCTTTCCAGGCTTTCGTCCCTCTCCTGGATGCCAAACACCTCACACTTTTTTTGTGCAAGGGCTAAAACAAGCTGTGTTAAATTTACTTTCGCGAAAATATCAGCCTGTGTCTGTGAAAGCACACTATATTCCAATCCCATTTCATCCAGAACCCCTGTGAGGATTTGACCATCGGACACCTCCACACGGACACATTTCCGGCAGGCAGCTTCCAGCTCTTTGGCGCTTATTTCCTTCACCATACATCCATGATCGATAAATCCATAATGGGTAGCCATACGGCTTAATTCATCCAGGATATGGCTGGAGATCAGCACTGTGATCTGTCTCTCCCGGTTTAATGTTAAGATCAGCTCACGCATCTCTATAATCCCCTGTGGGTCCAGACCATTGGCCGGTTCGTCAAGAACCAGGAAATCCGGATCACCAGCCAAAGCCACCGCAATTCCCAGCCTTTGCCGCATACCCAAAGAAAAATGCTTTGCCTTCTTTTTGCCTGTATGCGCCAGTCCCACAAGGTTTAAAAGCTCCGGAATCTGGGCGAAAGAAGGCAGCCCTAAGGTCCGAAACTGTGCCTTTAAGTTATCCTCTGCCGTCATATCCAGATAAATAGACGGGGTTTCCACCACCGCACCCATACGTCTGCGGGACTTTTCCATCCCTTTCTCCCCATTGGAAATCCCAAACAGGGAATACTCTCCTTCCGTAGGTGTCTGCAGACCGCAGATCAGGCGGATCAAAGTCGTTTTACCTGCGCCGTTTTTTCCTACAAATCCATAGATTGCCCCTTTGGGGACATGCATGGAAAGTCTGTTTAATGCCTTAAAATGGCCGTACTGCTTACTTAAATTTTTCGCAGTAAGAACATATTCCATATTAAATTCCTCCTTTTCCCGGTATACCTTTTGCTGCTTTTGGGGTAGCGGTATCCTGTTTTCGCTGTTATTCTACCGGGAAATGGTAAAGAAACCGGTAAAGAAAATAGTAAAAATTCCGTAAAGATTTTTCAGAAGTAAAAGTGAAAACGGCCTGCGAAAGCCTTGCAGACACGTTGAAAATTTTTTAATCTGACAGCCGGAATCCGATTCCCCATACTGCTTCTATATAATCCCTGCCGCCTATATTTTTAAGCTTCTTCCGCAGATTGCTTACATGGATCTTTAAGGAAGTTTCCGTGCAGTCGGGTGTGTCTGCACTGATCTGTTCCAGCAAAAGGGATTTTGTCAGAACCTGTCCGGGATTTTGCAGAAACAGCTTTAAAATCGCATACTCCGTACGTGTCAGTTTTACCTCCTGTTCGTCTATGCAGGCCCGGCGGGTATTACAATCCAACTGCAGTTCTTTAAAGCTAAGGATCGTATCCGGTGTATCTTCTGATCTTCGCAGCGCTACTGTAATTCTTGCCAAAAGTTCTCTGGTATCGAAGGGCTTTGTCACATAATCCACAGCGCCGTCCAGCAAAAGTTTTACCTTATTGTCCACATCCACCTTGGCGCTGACTATGATCACAGGAATACCTTTTATTTTAGGCAGCACCTCCTCTCCGGACAATCCGGGAAGCATGAGATCTAAAAGCACCAGATCCGGTCTTGCTAAAGAAAGGGAAAGAACCGCCTCCGTCCCGGAATAGGCCCGGGATACCTGATATCCTTCCTTTTCAAGTACTTCCTGCAGCATATTGCCGATATATACGTCGTCGTCAATGATTAAAATATGTTTCACGCTTATACACCATCCTGTAAACTGTCTTCGTATTGTCTTTTATTTCTCCGTATTATTTTATCATCTGGTTTTCGTGCTTTCAATTCTTTTCCGATTGGTGCTGCTGGGGGGCCTTTATAAATGACGAATATATTTTCAAAATAAAACCGTGCTGTTTTTTTATCTTTCAAGGCAGATAGTTGCCATAAAAATATGCTTGTGATATGATAATTTATAGATTTTTTTTACTATGGTTTTGCAGAAAAACTTATCTAAATATTACTAAACGACAGAAGCTTGAGGCAGAAAAGGTACTTACTTTACTGTCTCTTTTTTATGTATCGTATTTCTGCAATCCCAGGAGTCTAAGAACATCATCTGCAGATGGGAGGAGACAACATTGAAAAAACTCAAAAAGATACTTCTGTATTTTCTGATTTGCACCCTAGTCGCCGGAACAGGACATCTGCTTATTAAAAACGGATTCCCCTGTGTTACTGTTCAGGCTGCTCCGATAAAACTAAACAAGACAAACATTGTTATGGCTGTTGGAACAAAATATACTTTAAAATTACAAGGAGCATCTAAAAAAGTAAACTGGGCTTCCAGCGACAAAAAAGTAGTAACGGTATCCTCGAAAGGTGAAATCACTGCCAGGAATAAAGGTACTGCTAAAATACGGGCGATTTATAATTCACAGAAATATTTCTGTACCGTCACCGTAGAAGCACCCAAACTGAATAAAAGCAAACTTACTTTAACCCAGGGAGAAACCTATCAATTAGCCGTTAGCGGTACAAAACAAAAAGTGACCTGGTCCAGTTCTGCCCCCCTTGTATCTTGCAGCAAAAACGGGACGATAAAAGCTTTAAAACCAGGAACAGCAAAAATCAGGGCAGTTGCCGGAAGGAAGAAATTATTTTGCACAGTAACTGTTAAGGAGACATCCACAGATACAGGAAATCCCTCTCCTGCTTTCCCGTGGGAAAACTATAAAGTGATGGCTCACGCTCTTGGCGCTGTCAACGGACAAGTATATTTAAACTCTAAAGAAAGTTTCATAGAAAGTTACAGCAAAGGTTACCGTTTGTTTGAAATAGACCTTTCCGAAACTTCCGATGGAGTATGGGTCTGCCGCCATAACTGGAAAGAATCTCTTGGCCAATGGGAAGGCGGAGGTAAAAAAATATTGACTGCCAAAGAGTTTTTATCCACTCCTATTTATGGAAAATATACCCCTATGTCTTTAAAAGATTTATTTGTTCTTTTAAAAGACTATCCGGATGCATATGTCCTTTTTGACTCAAAAAAATATTCTGCACGAAATTATTCCAATACGCTGAAGGATTACAGGGAATACATAAACATAGCAAAAGAAGCCGGTGCTGCAGATACCTTAAAACGTATCATACCGCAAGTTTATAATGAATCCATGTATTCTGCCGTAAAAACATTCAAAGTTTTCCCGGCCTATCTCTATTCTCTATGGCAGGATTATCCAGTCAGCCAATTAGTGCAGATTGCAGATTTTTGTAAGAAAAATGGAATTTATGGAGTAACCATAAGCCGTACAAACTGGTCAAAAGAAGTACAGAAACTGTTTTCTGACAGAGGAATCTTCCTCTATGTATATACAGTTAACCAGTTATCCGAAGCCAAATTCTACATGGCAGAAGGCGCCGCTGGAATCTGTACGGACATGATTACCAAAGAAGAACT
>CALIZJ010000173.1 GCA_938028845.1 uncultured Blautia sp. | reverse complement strand
CAATCCGGGAGGGAAGAGAAGCGGCGAAAGCAGTGGATGAATCTCTCATGGGTTATTCCAATTTATAAATTAATCCATTTTTCTGGTTGACAAGGGATTTTTTGATTGCTATAATACCTCCATGAACAAAGGCGTTCTTCCAGTGGGATCATTCCCAGGGGAAGTGCGCCTTTTTCTTTTTCAAAGAGTTGGAAAATATATTTGATAGAAAAAGAGTGTCCTTAGGATGAAAAAGGAGAGAATAGTATGGGGAATTACACCAGAGAAGAAATATTAGAGATGGTCCGTGATGAGGACGTGGAATTTATTCGCCTGCAGTTTACCGATATGTTCGGCACTTTAAAAAATATTGCCGTGACGGCTCGGGAGCTTCCAAGGGCGCTGAACAATCAATGCATTGTGGACGGAAGTCTGATCGCCGGAGTGCGGGAGGGAAAGGAAACAGACATGTATCTTTATCCGGATCCGGATACCTTTACCATCCTGCCATGGAGGCCGCAGCAGGGAAAAGTGGCAAGGATGATATGCGACCTGTACCGTCCGGACGGAAAGCCTTATATCAGCAGTTCCAGATACATCTTAAAGAAGGTTACGGATGAGGCAAAGGAAAAGGGATATACCTGCTATGTGGACCCGGAATGTGAGTTTTTCCTTTTCCATTCCGATGACAATGGAATCCCTACCACAGTGACCCATGAACAGGCGGGATATCTGGATATGAGTCCCCTTGACCTTGGAGAAAACGCAAGAAGAGATATGGTGTTAAGCCTGGAGGATATGGGAATAGAAGTGGAATCTTCTCACCATGAGATCGCTCCGGCACAGCATGAGATTGATTTCCGCTATGGAGAGATCCGTGAGATGGCGGACCGGATCATGACCTTTAAGATGACCGTTCGTTCTGTGGCTAAGAGGCATGGACTTCACGCGACCTTTATGCCTAAGCCAAGATCAGAAGTGAATGGTTCCGGTATGCATATTAATTTTTCCCTTTATAAAAACGGAAGAAATATATTTGAAAAACCGGACGCACCCAAGGAATTAAGTGAAGAGGCCTATTATTTTGTGGGAGGCCTTCTTGCCCACAGCAGAGAGATGGCTCTTATCACAAATCCCCTGGTGAATTCGTATAAAAGACTGGTGCCTGGCTACGAAGCGCCCACAGAGCTTACCTGGTCCAAATGCAACCAGAATTCTCTTGTAAAGCTTCAGGTACCAAGAGGAGAGGATACAAGGATCGAGCTTAGAAGCCCGGACGCGGCTTCCAATCCTTATCTGGTATTCGCTGTCTGCCTGGCAGCAGGGCTGGATGGGATAGAGAAAAAGCTGGCGCCTGTGAAATCTTCCAATTGTTCTGAAGAGGACGCGGAAAAGCCGGAAAATCTTCCGGAAACCCTGAAAGAGGCAATTGAGCTTTTTGAAGAAAGCCAGTGGATCAAAGACATCCTTGGAAAAGAATTTTGTGAGAAATATGTCCTGGCAAAAAAGAAAGAATGGCTGAGGTATTCTACCCTGGTAACAGACTGGGAGATCAAAGAATATCTCTATCGGGTTTAAGACAAATAAAAGATCAGGGGATGACAGTACACTAGGAGAGACCGCAAAAGAGGAGTGGTAAAAATGAGCAGTATCGTGATTGCATTGCCGAAAATTGAAGACGCGAAAAAGATTCGTACCATTCTTTCCAACCATGGATTTTCGGTTACGGCGGTCTGCGGGACTGCATCCAGAGCCTTAAGCGAGATTTCCCAGCTTGACTGTGGAATCCTGATCTGCGGGTATCATCTGCCGGATATGTATTATTACGATATGATGGAGTGCATGCCGAAATCTTTTGAGATGCTTCTCTTAGTGTCTCAGAGAATGGCGGTAAATGTCCCGTCCTCTATTCTTTCTGTTACCATGCCAATGAAAGTCAGTGACCTGGTAAACACGGTAAATATGATCTTTATCCAGCAGGAACGGCAGCGGAAAAAAGATAAGAAAAAACCCAAGCCCCGCTCCTGGAAAGAACAGAATTATATTTCCAACGCGAAAATGCTTCTTATGCAGAGGAATCATCTAAGCGAGGAAGAAGCTTACCGGTATATCCAAAAATGCAGCATGGACTCCGGCACTAACATGGTGGAATCTGCGCAGATGCTTTTGATGCTGATTTACGATGAAGTATAAAAATTTTTCGGACAGATAAATGAATATAGATTTTCGGTCACAACGGCGTGATCAAAAATATCCAATCCTGGCATATCTGGATGTATCGGGTATGCCGGGATTTTATATTTTATAGAAGAGTTCCTGGAACTTGCCTATAGAAAAAAGGTATATAAAAAAAGACGGAATTGGCCGTCTTAAGGAGGATGAGGAAATGAAATTTTTAGACGGAAGCTGGAAAAAAGATATTTGCCAATGGGAAGAGCTTCTGAAAGAGGAGACTCTGGGAAAAACAGTCACCATAGAGGGCGCCCTTCACAGTATCCGCAAGATGGGAGAAGTTGCTTTCCTTATTTTAAGAAAGAGGGAAGGCTTGTTTCAGACTGTATATGAGCAGGGCGCAGCGGACCTTCCTTTGGCTTCCTGTAAGGAAGGAATGTTCCTTCGGGTCACAGGAAGCTTAAAAAAGGAGACCAGAGCGCCTCATGAGAGGGAACTGCACCTGGCTCATATAGAAATCTTATCAAAGCCGGCAGAGCCTATGCCCCTTGCCATTGATAAGTGGAAGCTTGACACTTCCCTTGAGGCAAAGCTGAACATGCGTCCTATCGCGCTGCGAAACGTTCAGGAAAGGGCTAAATTTAAGATCCAGGAGGCTCTTGTGCGGGCTTTTCGCGATTATTTGTACCAGGAAGGCTTTACAGAGATACACACGCCCAAGATCGGCGCCAGAGGGGCGGAAGGCGGGGCAAACCTGTTTAAGCTGTCTTATTTCCATAAACCTGCGGTGCTTGCCCAAAGTCCTCAGTTTTACAAACAGATGATGGTAGGGGTATTTGACCGTGTGTTTGAGACCGGACCGGTATTCCGTGCGGAAAAGCATAACACAAAACGTCATTTAAACGAATATACAAGCCTTGATTTCGAGATGGGCTACATTGACAGCTTTGAAGAGATCATGGCTATGGAAACCGGATTTCTTCAGTATGCCCGGGCACTGTTAAAGAAAGATTATGAAAAGGAGCTTTCCATTTTAAAGATCACCCTTCCTAAGGTGGAGGAAATCCCGGTGGTCCGTTTTGATGAGGCCAAAGAACTGGCATCGCAAAAATATCAGAGGAAGATACGGAACCCCTATGACCTGGAACCAGAGGAAGAGGCTTTGATCGGAAAGTATTTTAAAGAAGAATATGACGCGGATTTTGTCTTTGTCACCCATTATCCTTCGAAAAAGAGACCTTTCTATGCCATGGACGATCCGGCGGATCCGCGGTTTACCTTAAGCTTTGACCTTTTATTCCATGGACTTGAGGTGACCACAGGAGGACAGCGTATCCATGACTACCAGATGCTTTTGGATAAGATAAAGGATAGAGGAATGGAGACAGAGGGAATGGAGCAGTACCTGGATACCTTTAAGCATGGCATGCCTCCTCACGGAGGACTGGGAATCGGACTGGAACGTTTGACCATGCAGCTTCTGGGAGAGGAAAACGTAAGGGAAGCCTGCCTGTTCCCAAGAGATATGAATCGTCTGGAACCATAAAAAATTTTGGGAGGTATGGATCATGGCAAAGCAGATTGACGAAGAGACAATGGAAAATGTATGTATCCTGGCAAAGCTTTCCCTTGAGGGGGAAGAACGGGAAAAGGCAAAGCAGGAAATGCAGAAAATGCTGGATTATGTAGAAAAGCTGCAGGAGCTGGACACCAGCAAGGCAGAGCCCCTGTCCCATATTTTCGGAGACAAGAACGTATTCCGGGAAGATGTGGTCACTAATGGGAATGCGCGGGAAGCAATGCTTGCCAACGCGCCTAAGGAAAAAGACGGACAATATCAGGTTCCCAAGACCATTGGATAGGAGGCGTAAATATGGATTTAGGGACAATGACAGCCCTTGAGCTGGGGAAAAAAATAAAGCAGCGACAGATCGGCGTGACAGACGCAGTGAAACAGGTTTTTGACCAGATAGAAAAAAAAGAAGACAACGTCCATGCATATTTGGATATATATAAAAAAGAAGCTTTAAAAAGAGCAAAAGAAGTGCAAAAAGGTATAGATGAGGGAATCTATCAGGGACCACTGGCAGGCGTACCCATTGCGGTAAAGGACAATATCTGCATCAAGGGAAAACGGACCACCTGTGCCTCCAGGATACTGGAGAATTTTATCCCTCAGTACAATGCCGCAGTGATCGACCATCTCAATGATGCGGGAATGGTCATCATAGGAAAGACTAATATGGATGAGTTTGCCATGGGCAGCACTACAGAGACTTCCGCCTACGGCGTCACAAGAAATCCCTGGAATCTTTCCCATGTGCCGGGAGGTTCTTCCGGAGGCTCCTGCGCGGCGGTTGCGGCAGGAGAAACGTATCTTGCCCTTGGCTCCGACACCGGCGGCTCCATCCGGCAGCCAAGCGCCTTCTGCGGCGTAACAGGGATCAAGCCTACATACGGGACTGTATCCCGTTACGGACTGGTGGCATACGCTTCCTCTTTGGATCAGATCGGGCCGGTTGGAAAAAATGCGGCCGACTGTGCGGCCCTCCTTCAGGTGATAGCCGGACATGACGAAAAGGACAGCACCTCTCTGGAAAGAAAGGGAGAAGACTTTTCTTCTCTGGAGGCGGGAAGCCTTATGGGAATGAAATTCGGCATACCAAAGGAATATCTTTCAGAAGGGCTAAGCCCCCAGGTAAAGGACGCTTTCATGGAAATGCTGAAAACCCTTACTTCAAGAGGAGCTATTGTAGAATTTTTCTCTATGGACACGACAGAATACACGATCCCTGCATATTATATCATCGCATGTGCGGAGGCCAGCTCCAATCTGGAGCGGTTCGATGGAGTAAAGTATGGATTCAGGGCAAAGGATTACGAGGGCCTTCATGACATGTATAAAAAGACCAGGACAGAAGGCTTCGGGGAGGAAGTCAGGAGACGTATCCTTTTAGGTTCCTTTGTATTAAGCGCCGGATATTACGACGCCTATTATCTGAAGGCCTTAAGGACAAAGGCATTGATCAAACAGGAATTTGACAAAGCCTTTGAAAAATACGATGTCCTCCTGGCCCCGGCAGCTCCTTATACGGCGCCGAAGATCGGGGAAAGCCTGAAAGATCCTCTGGCTATGTATCTGGGAGATATTTATACGGTGGCTGTAAACTTATGCGGCCTGCCGGGCATAACCGTACCCTGCGGGATAAGCAGCGAGGGACTGCCGGTGGGGATCCAGATGATCGGAGACTGCTTCCAGGAACAAAAAATCTTTAGAGCGGCTATGGCCTACGAAAAAATACGGGGAGATTTTCCCATGCCGAAAGCAGGAGGTGAGATGTGATGAAACAGTATGAGACCGTGATCGGCCTGGAAGTGCATGTGGAGCTTTCCACAAAGACGAAAATTTTCTGCGGCTGTTCTACAGAATTCGGAGGAGCGCCGAATACCCATACCTGTCCGGTGTGTACGGGAATGCCGGGCTCTCTTCCTGTTTTGAATAAAAAGGTAGTGGAGTATGCCCTGAAAGCGGGGATCGCCGCTAACTGCAAGATCAATCAGTATTGTAAATTTGACAGAAAGAATTATTTTTATCCGGATAATCCTCAGAACTATCAGATCTCACAGCTCTACCTTCCCATCTGCTATGACGGATTTGTAGAGATCGAAACCTCTGCCGGAAAGAAAAAGATCCGTATCCATGAAATGCATATGGAGGAGGATGCGGGAAAACTGATCCATGACGAGTGGGAAGACTGTTCTTTGGTGGACTATAACCGAAGCGGCGTTCCCTTGATCGAGATCGTGTCCGAACCGGATATGAGAAGCTCGGAGGAAGTAATCGCTTACCTGGAAAAGCTGCGCTTTATGATGCAGTATCTTGGGATTTCCGACTGTAAGCTTCAGGAGGGATCCATGCGCGCGGATGTAAACCTTTCTGTGCGGGAAGCAGGGACAGAGGACTTTGGGACCAGGACGGAAATGAAAAACCTGAACTCCTTTAAAGCTATCGCCAGAGCCATTGAAGGGGAGCGGGAACGGCAGATAGAGCTTTTAGAGGAAGGAAGGCCTGTGATCCAGGAAACCAGACGGTGGGACGACAATAAAGAGTATTCTTACGCCATGCGTTCCAAAGAAGACGCCAAGGATTACCGCTATTTCCCGGATCCGGATCTTCCTCCTGTGCACATCAGCGATGAATGGATCCAGGAGCTTCGCCAGGCACAGCCGGAGCTTCGGGAAGAAAAACGGGAGCGCTATCAAAAGGAACTGGGGCTTTCTTCTTACGATGCAGGACTCTTGACAGAATCCCCCCATCTGGCCGCCCTTTTTGAAGAGGTGGTAAAGCTTTACGGAGATCCGAAAAAACCTGCGAACTGGTTTATGGTGGAGGTATTCCGCCTGATAAAAGAAAAGGGAATGGATCCGGAAAAGGTACAGTTTACCCCTTCTCATATGTCGGATCTGCTCTTTATGGTTGATAAAAAAGAGGTAAGTCCTCAGAATGCCAAGAAGGTTTTTGAGGAAATTTTTCAGAATGATGTAAATCCGGTCTTGTATATTGAGGAAAAAGGTCTTAAAATCATAGAGGACGAGGGCCTTTTAACCAAGACCTTGGAAAAGATCCTTGAGGAGAATCCAGGTCCGTTAGCTGAGCTCCTTTCCGGAAAGGAAAAAGTCTTTGGATTTTTTGTCGGACAGATGATGCGGGAATTGAAGGGCAAGGCAAGCCCGGACGCTGTAAGAAAGGCTCTGACCGATGAGATCGAAAAAAGAAAGCAGTGAACGGTTTTATGAAATACCGAAAAATAAAAATGGATGAGGAGAATACATTATGGTAACAGTAAACAAAAATTACTTAAAACTGCCGGGAAGCTATTTGTTTTCCAATATTGCAAAAAAGGTGGCTGCCTATCAGGAGGCGCATCCCCAGGATAAGATCATCCGTCTTGGAATTGGTGATGTGACCCAGCCCCTTGCGCCGGCGATCATTGAGTCCCTTCATAAGGCAGTGGACGAGATGGCTCACGGAGAAACTTTTCATGGATATGCGCCGGATCTTGGCTATGAATTTTTAAGAAATACCATAGCTGAGAATGATTATAAGAGCAGAGGCTGTGATATCGCCCCGGATGAAATTTTCGTTTCCGACGGAGCGAAGAGCGATTCCGGAAACATCCAGGAAATCTTTGGCCTGGATAATAAGGTGGCTGTGTGCGACCCGGTTTATCCTGTTTATGTGGACACGAACGTTATGGCAGGAAGAACAGGAGAATACAATCCATCCAGAGAAAATTTCGATGGAATGATCTATATGCCTTGCCGGGAGGAAAATGGATTTTTGCCGGAATTCCCAAAGGAAGATCCGGATCTTATCTATCTTTGCTTCCCTAACAATCCCACCGGTTCTGCTATTCGCAAAGAGCAGCTTCAGGAGTGGGTGGATTATGCCAATAAAATTGGCGCGGTGATCATTTACGATGCTGCCTACGAGGCGTATATCACAGAGGATGACGTGCCTCACAGCATCTATGAATGCAGCGGCGCTAAGACCTGTGCTATTGAGATCCGCAGCTTTTCTAAAAACGCAGGCTTTACAGGAGTTCGTCTTGGCTTTACTGTAGTGCCGAAAGTTTTGGAGCGGGATGGTGTATCCCTGCACAGCCTTTGGGCTAGACGCCATGGAACGAAATTTAATGGCGCTCCTTACATTGTCCAGAGAGCAGGGGAAGCGGTTTATTCCCCAGAAGGAAAGGCACAGTTAAAAGAGCAGGTTGCTTATTACATGCGCAATGCAAAGACCATCTACGAAGGGTTAAAGGAGGCTGGATACAGCGTATCCGGAGGCGTAAACGCTCCGTATATCTGGCTTAAGACACCGGATAAAATGACTTCCTGGGAGTTTTTTGATTATCTCCTTGAGAAAGCAAAAGTAGTGGGAACTCCAGGCTCTGGCTTTGGCGCTCACGGAGAGGGCTTTTTCCGTCTGACTGCTTTCGGAACATATGAAAATACAGTGGAGGCTATTGAGAGGATTGCCAGACTGTAAAGCTGAAGGCAAGCAGGGATGTTTTACGGCAGAAAGAATAGGTTCGGTTGGACCTGTGCTTTCTGCCGTTTTTTGTTTTAACAAAAATGAATTCTTCGGAAAAGAATCTGAAAAAGCTTGGTATATATTCGGATATTTTGCTATAATAGTGACAAAACAAAAATGCGGAAAGAGAGGAACCTGCTTGGGCGTTTGCAGGAGCAGTTTCTTTATCGTCCATAGAGGAAGGAGAAGGTGATTTTATGGTATGGGTCATTGGAATACTCTTTGCGCTTTTGTCCGGCGTGCTTTTATCCGGCCGGGGAGGTTTTCTGATAGCAGGCTATAACACCGCAAGCAAAGAGGAAAAAGAAAAATACGATGAAAAAAAGCTGTGCCGCATTACCGGAGCAGGAATGGCTGTAATCACAGGAATGCTTTTTTTATTGGGAGCATTTGAAAAAAATATGCCATATTGGATGCCGATGG
Organism: uncultured Blautia sp.; assembly: GCA_938028845.1. Lineage (GTDB taxonomy): Bacteria > Bacillota > Clostridia > Lachnospirales > Lachnospiraceae > Blautia_A. The sequence goes on along the minus strand of CALIZJ010000173.1, from coordinate 2,880 downwards.
CTTTCATGGTTATCATATGCGTGGATATTGTGGTCATGCTCATACTTTTAAATACAAAGTGTACAGCAAAACCCAAAGAAGGGACAGGAACAGCTAAGGAGCTTATAAAGGAAAAACCCCGGATGACTTTAGCTAAAAAAGGAAGCATCGTGTTTACGGTGGTGATTTTTGCAGTCGCTGGTTTTTTTGTTTTTACCGGGGATGTACAGGTAAAAGTAAACGGGGATACCATAGAAATACAGGTTTCCTATTGGCCGGATAAAAACATAGACATAAAAGATATTGAGTCGGTTACTTATGCGGAAGATGTTCCTTCCGGACGAAGAACAAATGGTTTTGGCGGGGCCCGGCTTTTGGCAGGACATTTTAGAAACAGCGAATATGGAGATTATCTGCTGTACGCATATGCTCAGTGCAGCGACCGCGTTGTCATGGAAACGGCATCTGGAATTGTCGCGGTAAATGGTAAGACCGAAAAGGAGACAAAAGAATTATATGACCTATTAGAAAATAGCGTCATGGCAGAAAAAAATTAGAAAATATGATGATGTTTCAGAGGTGATCTTATGCTGCGGATTGCAGTTTGCGATGATGAAGAGAAGGCGGTTTCTCTACATAAAAGAATTACAGAAGAATGTCTGCACAGCTGCGGAAGTATGGGGGAAATCTTCACCTATACCACCAGTGAAAATCTTCTCTATGACATTACAGAAGACCATTTTTTCTTTGACCTGATCCTGCTGGATATTGAGATGCCGGGAAGTACAGGGATGGAGCTTGCGAAAAAAATAAAGCCCTATCTTCCAAATATAAAGATTATCTTTATCACCTCCCATGTGGAATACGCCATTGACGCTTTCGAGCTTTCTATTTTCCGGTATGTGCCGAAAAATGACCTGGAAAGGCGCCTGCCCGCCGCCGTATTGGATGCGGTAAAACTTCTTGGACTGGAAGAGGGAAAGACCTTTACCATTCAGACAAACAGCAGGCTGGAGCGGATTCCTTACAAAGAGATCCATTATATAGAGCGGGAAGGAAAAAACAGCAGGATCATAAAAAAGGACGGAGTGTCTAAGGTGAGGAAGAGTCTCCAGCAGGTTTATGAAGAGCTGGGAACAGAAGAGTTTATTTATATTGACCGGGGCTGTATTGTCAATATGATCCACATTATGCAGATCAAAGAAGGTTCGGCTGTACTTAAAGACGGAACGGTCCTTCCCATCAGCCGTTCTCATCTTCAGGATGTGAAAGCACAGATCAACAGGTATTGGGGGATGCATATATGACAGAGTGGATGCTTGTATGTTCACATATGGTAACTGGAAGTGTGCGGATGTTTGCCTGCTTTGTTTTATTGTCCTGGGTTTTATCTGCCAGGGTGCCTGGGAAGAAAAGCTGTGCTGCCTGTATAGCCGGGGCGGCGGGGATTTCCCTGCTTCTTGCTTTTTTTGCGCTGCCGGATTTTTATGCCTTGGCCCTTGAGACGATCTGGATTACTTTTTGGGCCGGCCGGATACAAAAGGCGGATGTGCGGATGAGCTTGTTTGTGGCGGTTTTTTATGAGACAGCGGCTGCTTTCTGGGAGTTCCTTTTTTCAGCAGGGCTGGGTATATGGTTCCGTTCTCCAAAGTTTCTTGATCCGGAAACCTTTTATGGGCAGATTCCTGTCTGGCTTTTGCATATCCTTTTGCTTGCCTTTGTCCTGTATTTTTTTCGCGATCCCCATATATCCGCACAGAAAGCCTTTGCTTTGGTTTCGGCTTTGGCGGTGGCGGAGTTTCTTGGAGTGATCACCCTTTCCCAGCAGACAGTGCTGAAAATTCCTGATGATACGATAGATATGTGGACGATCCTGGCGGTTATCCTTATGATGGGTGTCCTTGTATTTAATATGAACCGGCAGTATGAAGGGGAAAAGGAATTGGCAGAGCTGAAAGACGCCCAGGCGGAACTGCTGGAACATGATTATCACGCATTGAGCCAGGCTTATGCCGCTAATGCGAAATTGTTTCATGATTTTCACAATCATATGGGGGTGCTGCGTCAGTTCCTTATAGAGAAGAAATATGAAAAAGCCCTGCAATACCTGGATGAATTAAATGTTCCGGTCAAACAGATAACAGATAAGGCATGGACCGGGAATGAGGCCCTGGATTATCTGATCAGCAGCAAAAGCACCAGTGCCAAGTCAAAAGGAATACAGTTCCAGGCGCAGGTGGAGTTTCCCCATCATACAAATATAAAGAACGCAGATTTGTGTGCAATCCTGGGAAATCTCTTGGATAACGCCCTGGAAGGGGCCTGTCAGATGCCAAAAGAGAAGGAACCCTTTATCAGACTTACCATCCGCCGGATCAACCAGATGCTTATCATAAAGGTGGAAAACAGTTTCCAAAAAGAATTAAAAATACACAAAGACGGAAGCCTGCAATCTACGAAAGAAGAAAAAGGACTGCATGGCTGGGGATTAAAAAGCGCCCAGACAGCAGCGGAAAAATACGACGGGATGGTACAGACTTCCTTTACAGATTCTACGTTTATGGCGGTTGCTACACTTTCTTATGAAGGAGTATCTGCCAAATGAAAAAAGACTGCAAAGCAAAAAAATGTTTTGCGGTCTTTTTTTGCGGTCAAAAAGCAGCAGTTTGTGGACATTTCGGCACACAGCAGGAAATTGAGTTAGGATAAAGACATAGAAACCTGCTGACGAAAGTTAAGGAGTACAGAACCTATAACAGCAGGATAGGGAATTACTTACCAACTGAAAGGCAGTTTAACCACAAAGATATTGTAGTAGGAGGAGAAAAATTATGCGTCATGTTTATGTGAGAAGTATCATAGCGGTTATTTTACTGGGAGCGGCAATGGTAGGCGGCGGAC
>CALIZJ010000172.1 GCA_938028845.1 uncultured Blautia sp. | reverse complement strand
CGTTCTTGCATCAGAGAACAAAGCAAGTGTAGTAGACGAGGTGAGGCGAAATACATATAAAAAGGTAATGGAGGAGAACAATATTCCCTTTAATGAAAAATATTGCTATAGTTTTGTGACGGATGGAATTTCCTTAAAGGCCGTAGAATATTTCGAAAAGATCCTTCATGAGCCGGACAGACCTACTGCGTTTGTGGTACCTGCAAATTTGCTCCACTATTTAAAACGGGCAGTAAAAGACAATCATTTTTATATTCCTAAAGATCTGTCTGTGATCGCTGTGGAATATTACGAGGTTTATTATCCGGAATATGTACGTTTTCAAAACAGAGAATATACGAAAATAAAATCTGTGGCGAATAAGGTATCAAAAAAAGCATTTCAAGAATTAGTAGAACTAATTGAAGATCCTGAAAAAAGATTTGAATCCTGTTTGGAACCGGTCACGCTGGAAGTCGGAAGGACTACGGGAGTGTGCCGGCAGGACGAATAGGGAAAGGAGAATGAGATATGAAGAATACCAAGAAATCCAAAAAATTTATGGCAGCCGCATTAAGCATGGCGTTATTAGGCAGTACGCTTTCAATGGGTATGACTGTTAATGCAAAGGCAGAAGAACAGAAAAAGCTGGTCTTCTGGGATAAATCTGAGTATGTTTCTGCCTATAATGAGATGATGCAGGAAAAACTGGATCAGTTTGCAGAGGAATATAATGTTGAGGTTGAGTATGTCATTGTTCCTTCCGGTGATCTGAAACAGAAGCTTGCCGCAGCGATCGAGTCCGGAAATCAGCCTGATCTGATCATGGGCGATAATACGACGGTTGCAGAATATATTAACAGCGGACAGCTTGCAGAAGTTTCTGATATCCTGGAAAATATCGACCTGAAAGAAAATGCGGCACGTTACGCAGAGTTTAATGGTAAACAGTATCTGGTACCGCTTTCCCTTACTGCACCGGGAATGTATGTGCGCAAAGATAAATGGGAAGAAAAAGGTCTGGAAGTTCCTACAACATGGGAAGAATTAAAGGAATGTGGTGAACAGATCAATGATCCGGAAAACGGATTTTACGCTTTCGGACTTCCGATGGGAGCCAGCGGCGGCGGAGATGCAGAGACTTTTGTAAGAACGATCATTCTGGATTTCGGCGGTGAACTTGTAAATGAAGACGGAGAAGTTGTAGTAAACAGTCCGGAAACACTGGAAGCTCTGGAATTCATCGCATCTCTTTATGAAGATGGACTCTGTCCTCCTGATGCAACTACCTGGGATGACAGCGGTAATAATTCCGCTTATCTTGCAGGAACAGTAGGCATGGTATGTAATTCCGGTTCTCTTGTTTCCTCTCTGCAGGAAGAGAATCCTGAATTGTGGGAAAATACACAGATTATCCCATATCCGGCAGCAACTGCAGACGGAACTTCTTATACTCTTGGCGGAGCGAATGCATTCGGAATCTTTGAAACTGGTAAAAATACAGATGTAGCAAAAGAGTTTGTATCCTATTATTTTGCAGATACAGATTACTACAACCAGATGGTAGAGGCAATGGGAGCTATGTGGCAGCCGGTCATCAATGGCTATGACGATACAGAATTCTGGAACGATGAAGGAAATAATGTATGGCTGAAAAACTCAGAAAACTTAACTCTGACAACTTATCCGGCACCGACAGATGCCGTAGCAGCTTCCGTATTCTCTAACCAGCTTTGCGTTAAGGCTATGCAGCAGATTCTTGTAAATGGTGTTGAGCCTCAGGAGGCACTGGATTCTCTGGAACAGTCTTTATTAGAATTATACGGTGAATAAAGCAGAATATACATGAATTCATTGCGAGCAAGATGAAATTGAAATTGTGAGTTAAAACCGGCACATAGGAATATGCTTGTTGTTACAGATGAGGGGATATCTCCTATGTGCCGATTATATCTAATAAAGAAAGAAGGGAAGCGGAAGATGTCAACATTTAACCTGGCCAGAAAAAAGGCCTCTCAGGCAAAAAAAGACCGGAGATTAGGATTGATTTTGATGATCCCTATCGTTCTTGTCATTTTTGGAGTAATGGGCTACCCGTTCGTCAATGCAGTTTATCTTTCATTCACAGATAAACTGGTGGGCATGGAAGAGCATTTTGTAGGTTTTAAAAATTACATTAAGCTGTTCAATGATCCGATTTACTGGAAATCTTTGTGGAATACTGTGGTTTATACCGTGGGATGCATCGCGGCTAAATTGATCCTGGGATTGTTGCTGGCGGTGATCCTGAACCGTTCTTTTAAAGGAAAAGCATTTTTCAGGACTGTACTTTTGATCCCGTGGGCGATTCCGGGAATGGTAGCTGCGACAACTTGGAGATGGATGTATGACAGTACATATGGGATCATTAACAGTATTTTAATATCTTTAGGGATAACCAAAATAGGGATCCCATGGCTCAGTGATCCGGATATCACGCTGCTGTCGACAATGATCGTAAATGTATGGAGAGGAATACCGTTTTTCATGTTCAGTATTTTGGGTGCGCTGCAGACATTGGATAAACAGCAGTATGAAGCTGCCTATGTGGATGGGGCAAGCGCCTGGAAACAGTTCTGGTATATCACGATTCCGTCTATTGGCAGCGTTTTGAGTATTACAACACTGCTGTCGACAATCTGGACATTTAATGACTTTGAAAACGTATATCTGATCACAGGCGGCGGACCGTTATACTCATCCAGTACGATAGCTACCTATACTTATGACATGGCCTTTATCCAGAATAATTTTGCGCAGGCAGTATCCGTGGCTATTTCTGTTATCCCGATCCTGCTGGTATTGATCTTTGTCTATGCGAAGAGCAATAAAGAAGCTTAGGAGGTGGACGTATTATGGTAATGAAGAAACATAAAAGGATCAGAAATTCCTTTGTAACCTATGGAATACTGATCATAGCACTGATTTGGACTATTTTTCCTATTTATTGGATGATTAAATCCTCTGTCACTGTAGATAACGAAATGTATGTGGCACGTCCGCCTTTGATCGCAAAACATTATACACTGCAAAATTATATTGAATTATTCACAGAGACAGATTTTGGCTATGCCATGCTGAACAGTCTGCAGATCGCGACCATTACGACTATTTGCTGTCTGATCATCAGTATCATCGGTTCTTACGCCATGACAAGACTGCGTTTTCCGGGAAGAAAGTTCTTTAAGACGAGCATTATCTTTTCTTATCTGATCCCTACAGCAGTTCTGTTTGTGCCGATGTATGTATTTGTAAGTAAGCTTGGATTTTATGACAATAAATACGCATTGCTGATCATTTATCCGACAACGGTGGTACCGTATTGCTGCTATATGTTAATGAGCTATTTTAAAGCGATTCCCTATGCATTGGAGGAGGCGGCTCTGATCGATGGCTGTACCCGTTTAAAATCTTTATGGCACATTATCATACCGATCGCTCTTCCGGGAATTGCAGTAGTGGCAACTTTTGCTTTTACTATGTCATGGAATGAATACTTATATGCAATGATCATGACAACCAGTGGAAAGCAGCAAACGGCGGTAGTTGCCATATCAAGCTTCAAATATGCGGATTCAGCAATATGGGGTCGGATTATGAGCGCTTCTGTAGTGACTTCTCTGCCTGTGACGATTATTTATATAATCGCTCAGGGACAGTTGATTTCAGGAAAATCGGACGGAAGTGTTAAATAATAAAAGAAAGCGAAACAATAAAAACAGAGTGAGGTAAGATTTATGGAAAAAACTTACGAAGAAGTACTTAACTATGTAAATACCAATTCAAAACCATCAGAGCTGAAGATCACAGATCTGCGCGTGGCCGATATTGTAGATGCTCCTATGCATTGCACATTAGTGAAAGTGTATACGAATCAAGGCCTTGTAGGATATGGAGAAGTAAGAGACGGAGCAGACCGGAAGTTTATCCTTTCTTTAAAAAGCAGAATTTTAGGAGAGAATCCTTGCAATATTGATAAATTGTTCCGGAGGATCAAACAATTTGGCGGACATGCACGCCAGGGCGGCGGAGTATGTGGAATTGAGCTGGCATTATGGGATCTTGCAGGAAAAGCTTACGGAATACCTGTTTATCAGATGCTGGGAGGAAAATTCCGCGATAAGATCAGGATTTACTGCGATACAGACGTAGAAGGAAAACATACAGGAAAGGATATGGGAAAGGCCTTAAAAGCCAGAATGGAGAAAGGCTTCACTTTCTTAAAAATGGATCTGGGGATCGATCTTCTTTATGATGAACCGGGAGCATTGTGTGCGCCCCTGGGATTTGTGCAGCAGTTAAAAGATGCGTCCGCATATAACGCGATTCCGAGAAATCTTTCTGATGATGAGAGAATGATAAGAAATCGAAGATATGATGCCCAGAATATCCCTCATCCATTTACCGGAATCCAGGTGACGGAACATGGTTTTGATATTTTAGAGCAGTATGTAAAAGACGTTCGTGAGATCATCGGATATGATATACCTCTCGCAATCGATCACTTTGGACATATCGGGGTAGAATCCTGCATCAAGCTGGCAAGAAGAGTGGAAAAGTACAATATTGCGTGGATGGAAGACATGATCCCATGGCAGCTTACGGATCAATATGTACGTCTGAGAAATTCTTGCGCGGTGCCGATCTGTACAGGAGAAGATATTTATCTGAAAGAAAATTTCAGGCCATTACTGGAGAAAGGCGGAGTCTCTGTTATCCATCCGGATATTCTTACATCAGGAGGAATTCTTGAGAATAAGAAAATCGGAGATTTGGCACAGGAACATGGAGTTGCTATGGCGGTTCATATGGCAGAAAGCCCGATCGCATGTATGGCGGCAGTACATAGTATTGCAGCTACAGAGAATTTCCTTGCTTTGGAATTCCACTCTGTAGACGTTCCCTGGTGGAACGACCTGGTGACCGGACTTCCGAAGCCGATCGTAAACAATGGATATATTACTGTTCCTGATAAACCGGGACTTGGAATTGATGAGCTTGTAGACGATGTGATAGCGGAACATATTCATCCGGATTATCCGGGAATCTGGCTTCCTACAGATGAATGGAACAACGATTATTCACATGACCGTCTGTGGAGCTAAAGGCAAATGATAGATTCAAAGGGCAGTCAGTATACACGTATTTGATGAAAGGAAGAGCATTATGAATTTTAACGTGAAGGAAGATATTATTCAATTAACAGAAAAATGGACAGGAGAGCGTCTGCCGGATGGACGCCCGAAAGTATCCGATGAGGATCTGGAAGAAATCCGTAATCTGACATTGGAAGAGGTATGGCAGCCGTTATTCTTAAAAGGATATTTAAATCAATTTGAAGAAAAACTGAAACGTCTGCATGATGATAAGAGAAAACTGGTAGGACGTGCAGTGACCTGTTCATTTATGCCGGCAAGACCGGATCTGGAAGAAACTGTGAAAAAAATAGGAGCCTCTGAGGGAAGAAAAGGAACCTGTAATCAGTGGGTGATCGATACATTGATGGAGGGAGATGTTGTTGTTGCAGATATGTACGACAAGATCTATGAGGGAACCTTTGTCGGAGGAAATCTTTCTACAGCTATCAAAAACCGTACAAAAACGGGCGGAGCAGTAGTATGGGGCGGAATACGTGATCTGGAACAGATCGAGGGTATACCGGATCTCCAGATTTACTACAGAGGCGTTGACCCGACACCAATCCGGAATTTTGTGATGACCAGCTTTAATTCCATGACAAAGATCGGAGGCGCTGTATGCCTTCCGGGCGATGTTGTTTATGGGTATGGCGGCGGAGTGATCTTTATCCCGAGCCATATGGTAAAAGAGGTGATCGAATTTGCAAAGAAGATGCATGTGAAAGATATTTTCGGATTTGAGATGATCCGTCAGGGCGTCTATACAACTGCTGACATTGATATAGATATCTGGCCTACAGAAATGATGGAGCGTCTGATCCGGTTTATAGAAACCGATGAACGTGGTGAAAAATATAGAAGCCTGGATTGGAGCAAAGAATTAGAGGATGCAAAAAGGGAGGAACAATGCTAAGTATACAGGAACTGACGGAAAAAAATAAAATCATTCCGGTGGTTAAAATAAAAAATATCCGACAGGCAGTTCCTTTGGCGAAAGCTCTGTACGAGGGCGGCATAGGGTGTATGGAAATTACTTTCCGCACACCTGACGCCGCACAGGCGATCCGGCAGGTGGCCGATGAGGCGGCATATATGCTTGTCGGAGCAGGAACCGTTACAACAAAAGAACAGGCGGAAGCGGCTGCGGACGCCGGTGCACGCTTTATTGTTTCACCTGGATTTTCTGAGAAAGTGGCATCCTTCTGTAAAGAAAAGGACATTCTATATCTGCCGGGCTGTGTGACTCCTACTGAGATCATGAAAGCTATGGAATATGGGATCCAAACAGTAAAATTTTTCCCTGCGCAGATTTATGGAGGGGAAAAGGCAATAGAGGCGCTTTCTGCTCCTTTTGGAAATATAACCTTTGTACCGACAGGAGGAATCCATCTGGACAACCTGAAAGAATATCTTCGAAATCCGAAGATACTGGCCTGTGGAGGAAGCTGGATGGTGAAAGAAAAGTACTTGGAAACAGAAGACTTTGATTCAATACGAAAGGAAGCGAAAAAAGCTTCCGATACAGCAAAAGAGGTGTGCGGATGAGCGAGATCATTACTCTGGGAGAGCCATTGATCGTATATGTGGCAGAGGCACCGGGAACTTTTTCTGAAGTAGAGACTTATACAAGAGGTCTGGCAGGAGCAGAACTGAATTTTTCCATAGGAGTCACCAGACTGGGACATCAGATTTCTTATATGACGAGGCTTGGAAAAGATGTTTACGGAAAATACATTATGGATTTTGTGCTGAGAGAAGGGATCGATCCGGCTCAGATCATATGGGATGAGGAGCATGTTACAGGATCTTATCTTAAATTCAAGGCATTAAAGGGAGATCCGGAAATCGCATATTTTCGTAAAGGTTCCGCTGCATCCCACATTTGTCCTGAGGATGTGGAAAAAATAGACTTTTCAAATACGAAATGGCTGCATATCACAGGAATCTCGGCGGGTATATCTGAAAGCTGCCAAAAAGCGTGTGAAAAGGCTATGGAGAAAGCCAGAGCGAATGGTGTATATATTTCTTTTGACACAAATATAAGAAAGGCGCTTTGGAAATCTGAGGAACAGATGCGGAATGTTTTGAACAGCCTGGCTGAAAAATGTGATTTGCTCCTTCCGGGTATCGAAGAAGGAAAAATTCTTACAGGTTATGATGAACCGGAGCACATTGCGGAATTCTATTTCAACAAAGGCGTAAAGGCAGCAGTCATTAAACTGGGGGCCCGTGGAGCCTGGTACAAAACAAAAAATGATCAAGGATTTGTGGAAGGATTTCCTGTAGAACATGTGGTAGATACCGTAGGCGCCGGAGATGCGTTTGCTGCCGGAGTGGTTTCAGGTCTTTTGGAAGGACTGACCATGGAAAAAGCTGTTTTGCGGGGAAATGCCATGGGCGCGATTATTATTACTTCGAAAGGCGACAATGATATTTTGCCTGTGAAAGGCGAGCTGGAAAGATTTATGAAAGATGCCAGATAAAAAATTCCCTTTACGGTGAGCAGGATGTGGACTGCTTCCGTAAAGGGATTTTTTGGTAAGAAAGAAAATAAAGAGAAAACCTGGAAAATGTGATATACTGGTCTGTGTTAAGACTGGTATACGGACATGTCCGTATCTAAATGAACACTACTGCCAGTCCGGATATGGATGGAGCAGTACATTTAAGAAAACAGGAGAATACCAATGATTGATTTTGAACGTGCAAAAGCCGCTTTTGAAGAGTATCTAAAAGACTATGACCGTGAAGATGATAAAATACGTTTAAAGATCGTTCATACCTATTATGTTGTGGATTGTGTGGAAAACATTGTCCGCCGGATGGGGCTGTCTGTGGAAGAAAGGATGCTTGGAATGTTGATCGGACTGCTTCATGACATTGGCAGATTTGAACAGATAAAAAGATATGACAGTTTTATGCCGGATACGATGGATCACGCAGCGTACGGGGCTGCGCTTTTGTTTGGGAAAAAGAAAGAAATCCGGCGTTTTATAAAGGATGACAAATGGGATGCTGTTATAGAAACGGCGATTGCCAAACACAGTGATTTCCGTCTGGAAGGGGTAGAGGGAGAACAGGCGCTCCTTCATGCGCGCCTGATCCGGGATGCCGATAAGTTAGATAACTGCAGGGTAAAGCTTGAGGAGTCCTTAGAAACGCTGTTGGGTGTTCCTTCTCATGAACCGCTGGAGGGAAAAATTTCCCCGGCAGTGTGGGAGGCGTGTATGCAGGAGAAGTCTGTGCTTTCCTCAGACCGGAGAACAAAGGCGGATTATTGGATTTCTTATATCGCGCAGATTTACGATGTGAATTTTCCCGCTACCTTTTCTATTATTCTGGAAGAAGATTATGTCTTAAAGACCGTTCGGCGTTTACAATACGAAGACGAGGATACGAGAAGTAAAATGGAACTGCTGTCAGCCAGACTGCAGGATTATATGAAAAGGAAGACAGCAGGTGTTTAAAGGAATTAGCAAGACGATGCAGTAAATAGGTAAAGTGGAGGAAAGATGAAAGAAAACAGATATGACGACGAAGTGTTCTTTGCAAAGTACGGAGAAATGCTTCGTTCTAAAAATGGATTAAAGGGCGCCGGGGAGTGGCCGGAATTAAAAAAACTCCTGCCGGATTTTCATGGAAAGAGGGTTCTGGATTTAGGATGCGGTTACGGCTGGCACTGTAAATATGCCGCTGCCCATGGGGCTGCGTATATATTAGGAACGGATATCTCTCATAAGATGCTGGAAATTGCTAGAGAAAAAAATGCAGATGAAAAAATCAAATATGAGTGCAAAGCCATGGAGGACCTGGATTTTGAAGAAGGCTCTTTTGACGTGGTGATCAGTTCTCTGGCATTTCACTATGTAAAGGATTTTGCGCCTTTGGTTCAAAAAATATATAAGTGGTTGAAAAAAGGAGGAGACTTTGTTTTCTCTGTAGAACATCCCGTATTTACAGCTTACGGTTCCCAGGACTGGTATTATGACAGTCAGGGAAACATCCTTCATTTTCCTGTGGATAATTATTATTATGAAGGAAAGCGGGACGCCATTTTTCTGGGAGAAAGGGTCACGAAATATCACAGAACCCTGACCACATACCTGAATACGCTTTTAGATAATGGGTTTACCATCACGCATGTAGTAGAGCCTAAGCCGCCCCAGGAATTGATGGATATAGAAGGGATGAAAGATGAAATGCGCCGGCCTATGATGCTTCTGGTGTCTGCGAAGAAATAAGGAGGGCAGCGCTTATAGGATAGATTTTTGCGGAAAAAAGGTGTAGGAGCAGGATAAGGAAGAAGATAGAAGAATCCTGTAAAACATAAAGAAGGAAGTTGGAATGAATAAAACAAAACTCAGCGAAAAAGAACGGCTGGAATACCGAAAAAAAGCAAGGCTCCTTTTTCGGCAGAGGGCGGAATATTACGCCTCTGTGATGGGCGTAACCTTTAACCGGATTGCCATACGGGAACAGCGCACAAGATGGGGAAGCTGCAGCAGCAAGAAGAATTTGAATTTTAACTGGAAACTTCTGCTGGCGCCGCCGGAAGTTCTGGATTATGTGGTGGTACATGAACTATGCCATTTAAAACAGATGAACCATTCCAGAGCGTTTTGGGCGGAAGTGGCGGCGATCCTGCCGGATTACAAAGAAAGGAAAAAATGGCTGCGGGAACATGGCGCCGATTTAATGAGTGTGTAGCCGTCCGCCTTTATAGGAAGGTGCCGGTATACTGGGAACAGAAAGAAGGGGAAAACCGAATGGAATATGTAATCATCGGAGCCGGAGGAACCGGCGGTATCCTGGGAGCTTATATGACAAAGGCCGGGAAAAATGTGACGCTTATTGCAAGAGGCGAGCATGGGAAGGCGATGAAAGAAAAGGGACTGACCATTGAAAAAATGTGGAACCAGACTAAGGAAACGATTCCTGTGAAAGTCTGTACCATGGAAGAATACAGCGGGAAGGCGGATGTGATCCTTGTATGTGTAAAGGGGTATTCCCTGGAGGAAACCATTCCCTTTATTAAGCGGGCAGCTAAAAAAGAAACCGTGGTTATTCCCATCCTGAATATCTATGGAACCGGAGGCCAACTGCAGGAAAAACTGGCGGACATCCTTGTAACAGACGGATGCATTTATGTGTCTGCAAACATTAGAGAGCCAGGCTGCCTGCTTTGGCACGGAGAAATCTTAAGAGTGGTTTTCGGGGTGAGAGAGGAACGGGAGTACCGCCCGGTTTTAAATACGATCCAACAGGATTTCCAGGAAAGCGGGATTTGCGGAATCCTTTCAGACAATATAAAAAGAGACGCGTTGAAAAAGTTTTCCTATGTATCCCCCATTGGGGCGGCTGGATTATATTTTCATGCTCAGGCAGGCGACTTCCAGAAAGAAGGGGCTCCAAGAGAAATGTTTAAGGCAATGATCCGGGAGATCGCCGCCCTTGCAGATGCTATGGATATACATTTTGAAGAGGATCTGGTAGAAACGAATTTGAAGATTTTAGCGGATCTTGCACCGGAGGCCACCACTTCTATGCAAAGGGATATCCTGGCAGGGAAACAGTCAGAGATAGACGGACTGATCTACCAGGTAGTCCGTTTAGGAAAAACATATCATGTACCTGTGCCGGAATATGAAAAGGTGGCACAGAAGTTTGAAAAGCAGGTGAGAAAATGAATTACATTGCAGATCTGCACATTCATTCCCGGTACTCCAGGGCGACCAGCAAGGAAGGCACGCCGGAGCATCTGGATCTATGGGCAAGAAAAAAAGGAATTTCCATTATAGGTACCGGAGATTTTACCCATCCTGCGTGGCGGGAGGAACTGACAGAAAAGCTTACGCCAGCGGAGGACGGTCTTTATAAACTGAAAGAGGAATGGATGCTCTCAGAGGCAGGGCACTATGGGGCGGAAGCTCCAAGATTTGTAATTTCAGGGGAAATCAGCTCTATTTATAAGAAAAATGGAAAAACACGGAAAGTACATAATGTAATCCTTCTTCCAAGCCTTGAGGCAGCGGAACGCCTGTCAAAAAAACTGGAAACCATAGGAAATATCCATTCTGACGGAAGACCTATTTTAGGGCTGGACTGTAAGGAGCTTTTGGAGATCATGCTGGATATCTGCCCGGAGGGAATGTTCATTCCGGCACATATATGGACGCCCCATTTTTCGTTATTCGGCGCATTTTCCGGTTTTGATACCATAGAGGAATGTTTTGAGGATCTCACGCCGCAGATTCGGGCACTGGAGACTGGGCTTTCCTCAGATCCCCCTATGAACTGGCGCTGGTCGGCGCTGGATCGTTTTCAGTTGATCTCAAATTCAGATGCACATTCTCCGGGGAAGCTGGGAAGAGAGGCAAATTTGTTGGATATCGCCTTGTCCTACCAGGGGCTTTACCAGGCAATCCAGGAGGGAGAGGGACTTTCGGGAACTATTGAATTTTTCCCGGAAGAAGGAAAATACCACTTTGACGGACACAGGAAATGCCATCTATGTCTAAGCCCTAAAGAATCGGAGAAATACCAAGGGAAATGTCCGGTATGCGGCAGAAAGCTGACTATCGGAGTGGATCACCGGATCGTACAGTTATCAGACCGGGAGGACGGGTTTGTAAAAGAGGGCGGAAAGCCTTTTGAAAGCCTAGTGCCTCTGCCGGAAGTGATCGGAGCTTCTACCGGGAGGTCATCCTCATCGAAAAAGGTGCAGGAGCAGTATGAAACAATGCTTTCGGAACTGGGGACAGAGTTTGCAATATTAAGGGAGGTTCCCATTGAGGATATCCAGGCAGCAGGAGGAAACCATATTGCCGAAGGCATCCGAAGGCTTCGCGCCGGACAGGTGAAAAGGAATCCGGGCTTTGACGGGGAATATGGAACGATCCAGTTATTCCGGCCCGATGAGATTGAAAATCCCGATGGACAGATGAGCTTTTTTCAGATGCTTGCTATGGAGATGCCAGGCATGGAAGAAGCGCAGGAAGTGGTAAAAAAACCTTTACAGGAAACAAAGGCAGCCGAGGAAAATCAAGAGGAACCTGCCGCTTTTGAGAAGAAAGAAAAAAAGACGGTATCTGAGCTGGATCTGCACCAGGAGGAAGCTGTAAAAGGAAATGCGGCGGGACTTCAGCCTATGGAAGTGTCACAAGCAGAAAATCTGAACCAGAAGCAGAAAGAAGCGGTAGAGGCATTTGACCGTACAGTGGCAGTTATCGCAGGCCCGGGAACCGGAAAGA
>CALIZJ010000171.1 GCA_938028845.1 uncultured Blautia sp. | reverse complement strand
GTGTGCTCTTCCGATCTTTACAGCACCGTTCAAAGCTGCATATAATGGAATCTCATCTTCCATTACGTACCGTATGACAAGATAAGCGTCAGAGGTACAAAAGCAAATGAACAGAGAAAACACTGAGAATAGAAAAAAAGTCCGGCAGAGTGTTACAGGTAAGTAATAGACTCTGCCGGACTTTTTTCAGATAAAACCAGCTTTATTTCTCCGTACAGAAGAGGGCGTGCATCCGAACACTTCTTTAAAGGTACGATTAAAAAGCTTCTGATTGTTAAATCCGTTTCGTTCCATAAGTTCATAAATGGGAAGATCTGTGCGTATCAAATCCCGATAAATCTGGGATACCCGTACTTCATTGACATAATGAAGAAAAGACATTCCCATATTTTTTTGAAAAAACGGCAGAAATATTCTTTCCCAAGCCCCAGATGATCGGCAATATCCTGAAGTGAAATCTGCTCGCAAAAGTGTTCTTCCACATAATTTATGATTTCTTTTATCCGGGCTATGCTCAGGCGGTCTGTAGCTGTGACATTAACCGCTGTATGTGTGGAAAAGTAACGGATCAGATGTGCCAGCACCTGCATAATGATCCGGCAGGGGCATCTTCAATATAGAGCCTTGTCAATTCCTCCATCATCTGACAGACCTTCAGATAATCCGGGAACTGCTCATCTGCCAATTCGTCTGGAATACAGTGTATCCTGTACAGTTCAATGTCATGCAGATAGCGTTCCATATATTTTCTGGAAATATGGATACAGATAAACATGGATGTATCTGAATAGGTATATGTACTGTGTACAAGACCGGAATCAACTACTGTGAGATGTTTTCGCGGAATCTGATATTTCTTTTCTTCAATCTGTATGGTAGATTCTCCGTTCAGCTGATAGAGAAGTTCGATTTCCTCATGCCAGTGCAGAGGGTGATATCCACCGGGCGCTGTGCGGTATGCCAGCTGAATTCCCCTGTCGTTGACTTCCTGAAAAGTTTCATAGAAAGGATATTCCATATATTAATCTCCCTTCATCGTATTTGGTTATAAGCCTAAAATGTGCCGCATATCTGATTAAAATAGCCGCATTGGATTTCTCCTTTGCGGCTAACTCCTGGAATCTGCATAAACGCTCCTTAAAACGGCGTTCCCATAAGGTCATAGGGGGTGCTCTGATATACGTAATAGTTCAGCCAGTTCGTATACAGATTATTCGCATGAGCCCTCCATAAAAGAAGCGGCTTATTATCCGGGTCATTGTCTGGATAATAATTCTTAGGAAGCTCAATCGGAAGGCCTTTTCCCTTGTCCCGCTTGTACTCTCCGTCTAAGGTCACCCGGTCGTATTCCGGATGCCCCATCACAAAAATTTTCCGTCCGTCTTCTGCCATAGCTAAAAACAGGCCTGCTTCCTCCGACTCTGCAAGGACCGTCAGATCTTTGCAGGCATGAATATCTTCAATGGGAACCTCCGTATGTCTGGAATGAGGAGCTAAAAACATATCGTCAAATCCCCGTACAAGAGGAATCTTCCTGTTCAGCACCTTATGCCAGAAAAGGCCGAACATCTTTTTCTCCAAAGGCTTCTTCTGCAGGCCATAATAATGATACAGCGCCGCCTGAGCCGCCCAGCAAAGATAGATCGTAGATGTAACATGACTCTTCGTCCAGTCCATGATTCCCACCAGCTCTTCCCAGTAATCCACTTCTTCGAACTCCATCTGCTCTACCGGAGCTCCTGTTATGATCATTCCATCGAATTTTTGATCCTTTAAATCCGAAAAGGTCTGATAAAATTTATTAAGGTGGCTCATAGAAGTATTCTTGGGCTCATGGGTTTCCACTGCCATAAAAGTCACATCCACCTGCAAAGGAGTATTAGAAAGTGAGCGCAGAAGCTGAAGCTCTGTTTCTTCTTTTAAGGGCATAAGATTTAAAATCAGGATCTGGATAGGGCGGATATCCTGATGAAGCGCCCTGTGTTCATCCATCACGAAAATATTCTCTTTTTCTAAAACTTCTCTTACTGGTAAATCTTTTTGTATTTTAATTGGCATCTGTTGTTCCTCCTTTTTCTGCCAGCCTTAGGAAATCCTCCTCTGAAAGAATGGGGATTCCCAGCTCCTTTGCCTTTTTATTTTTCGATGAACCGGAATTCTTGTCGTTATTGATAAGATAATTGGTCTTTCCAGTCACAGAACCGGTAACCTTTCCCCCAAGAGACTCTATATAAGCCTTCGCCTCGCTTCTATTGGAAAAATGCTCCACACTTCCTGTAATAACGAAATTCATTCCCGCGAAAATCTGCTCCTCTCCTGTTTCTTCCTTTTCTATTTCCAGATGGGAGAGCAAATGATCCAGTTTTTTGTTGTTTTCTTCATTTTTAAAGTATTCCACCAGATTTTTCGCTATAACAGGGCCGATCCCGTCAATGGCGCTTACTTCCTCTTCCCCGGCATTTCGGATCTTTTCCAATTCATAATCGAAATATCTGCAGATCACCTTTGCATTAGCCAGGCCGATATTGGCAATGCCCAGGCTATAGATCACTTTGGGAAGAGTGGTCTTTTTCGCCCTATCCAGACTGTCCATGAGGTTTTCAAAAGACTTTTCCCCAAAGCCGTCCATGGAAACGATCTCTTCCCGGTGCTTTTCGATTTCAAAAATATCCCCGAAATCATGAATAAAGCCTCTGGCGATAAACTTCTCCAAAGTAGCCTCTGAAAGCCCGTCGATATTCATGGCATCTCTGCTCACGAATAAGGTAAATGCCTTTATCTTTTTCGCCACGCAGTCCGGATTCATACAGTACAGAGACTCCACCTCATTTTCCTTGATGATCCGTGCCTCATGGCCGCATACAGGGCAGATATCCGGTATCTTAAGATTTCCGCTCCTGGTAAGATTTTCCGCAATCTGAGGAATGATCATATTCGCCTTATATACCTGGATGGTATCTCCGATGCCAAGCCCCAGCTCCTTTAAGATACTCACATTGTGAACGCTGGCCCGGCTTACTGTAGTGCCTTCCAGTTCCACTGGCTCAAACACAGCGATAGGATTAATAAGTCCTGTTCTGGACGGACTCCATTCGATTTCCAGAAGACGGGTCTCCCGCATTTCATCCGCCCATTTAAAAGCATAAGAATTCCTCGGGAATTTGGCTGTGCTGCCTAAAGACTCCCCATAGGCAATATCGTCATACAAAGCCACCAGTCCGTCTGATGGAAAATCGTTTTTTTCTACAGCCTGTGAAAAATATTCCATGGCCTCATCCAGTGTTTCTGCTGTCACCACCTTATACTCCACCACATCTATTCCCTGACTTTTCAGCCATTGAAACTGATATTCCCTGGAATTGTGCATATCCACCCCTTCTGCGCTCACCAGAGAGAAAGCGTAAAACCGCACGTTCCGCTTGGCAGTGATCTCGTTATTCAGCTGGCGCACAGAGCCGCTGCATAAATTCCTTGGATTTTTATACCTGGCCTCCACATCTTCTATGGAAGCATTGATCTTTTCGAAATCAGAATAAGTGATGATCGCCTCACCCCGAAGCACCAGCCTGCCTTTATAAGGGATCTTAAGGGGAATGTTCTTAAATACCCTGGCATTATTGGTGACCACCTCTCCTACAGTACCGTTTCCCCTGGTAACCGCTTTTAAGAGTTCTCCGTTTTCATAGGTAAGAACGATGGTCAGACCATCCAGCTTCCAGGACAAGAGTGTCTTATGTTCTCCGATAAATTCCCGAAGTTCTTCCACGTCCTTGGTTTTATCTAATGACAGCATGGGACTTTCATGGGTTTCCTTGGGAAGAAAATCCACTGCCTCGTACCCTACCTTTAAAGTAGGACTATTTGCCAGAACGGTTCCTGTCTCTTCTTCCAGCCGGACCAGTTCGTCGTACAGATTGTCGTATTCCAGATTGGTCATAATCTCCCGGTCTTCCTGATAGTAAGCCTTTGCCGCCTGGTTTAACCGTTCGGTCAGCTCTTTCATTCGCTGTATGGATGTGTCCATGGCCTCCTCCTGTTTCTATGATCGTTTCATTTGATGAATTTTTTATCCGGGCTTTTAATTCCTTCCATTCCTCCGGAGAAATCTCTCTGTACTCTCCCGGAGCTAAGGTTCCAAGTTTTATATTCATAATGCGCACCCGCTTTAAGGCGGTCACATGGTAGCCCAGATACTCACACATGCGCCGGATCTGGCGGTTCAGCCCTTGAGTCAGGATAATACGGAAAGTTTTTTCTCCTGTTTTTTCCACCGTACAGGGACGGGTCACTGTATCTAAAATGGGCACGCCCCCGGACATCCGCTGTACAAAAGAAGCGTCGATCTTTTTGTCCACAGTTACAAGGTACTCCTTTTCATGGCGGTTTCCCGCACGCATGATCCGATTCACCAGATCTCCCTGGTTCGTCATAAGGAGAAGTCCTTCTGAATCCTTATCCAGCCTTCCCACCGGATAGATCCGAAGAGGATAGTGAAGGTATTCTGTCACTGTCTGATCTTTTCCCTGCTTTTTCGTACTGCAGACAATACCTCTTGGCTTATAAAAAATAAGAAGGACCTTCCGTTCTTCTTTTTTCAGGGATTTTCCATCCACCTGCACCTCATCCAAAGGGCCCACCTGTTCTCCGTTTTCTGCTTTTTTTCCATTTACCGTCACCCGTCCGGCTTCTATGAGCCGGTCCGCCTCCCGCCTGGAACAAAAGCCTGCTTCGCTTAAATATTTATTTATCCTTTTTGTCTGCCGGCCTATGGCCGTTTCTTTTTTTTCGTTCATTTTTCCATTATATAGTCTTTTCATTTTTTGCGCAAGAGATTCCCATTTATATGGCACAAAAAAGAGACCGCAGTTTATTTTACGGTCTCTCTTCTATCTTTTTTAAGGTCAGCTCTTAGACGCCTCCACTTTTCTCTGGATAGCCTTTACGATTTCCATGATCGGTATGATCAGGACTGCCAACAGCAGAGCGATGGCATACTCTTCCAGATCAATAGGGGTGAATTTAAAGGCAGCCGCTATAAACGGAACCTCAATAACCACTGTAGTAAGGATCAAAGAGATCAGCATCGCACCATACAGGAATTTGTTATGACTTTTCAGGCTGAAAATAGAGCCCCGGCGGCTTCTCATGTTCAGAGAATGGCAAATCTCAACCATAGAAAGGGTTAAGAAAGCCATAGTCGTTCCATCCGGACTGTTTACAAACTCCCAGACGCCAGACTCAATACGGTGTCCGATCAGATAAGAAATCAGCACAAGTACGGTTACGATAACTCCCTGGAAGAACACATCAAAGCCCATGCCTCCCGCAAAAATCCCTTCTTTAGGGTCTCTTGGCTTCCGTTTCATAATATCCGGCTCGCTTTTTTCCAGTCCAAGGGCCAGTGCCGGGAAACAGTCTGTGATCAGGTTGATCCACAGAAGATGCACCGGCTGCAAAATCGTAAATCCAATCATCGTGGCAAAGAAAATAGCCAGCACTTCCGCCAGGTTGGATGCCAGAAGGAATTGGATCGCCTTACGCATATTTGCGTAAATGCGGCGGCCTTCCTCTACAGCGGATACGATCGTTGCAAAGTTGTCGTCTGCCAGCACCATGTCCGCCACATTTTTCGTTACGTCCGTTCCGGTAATTCCCATACCGATTCCAATATCTGCACTCTTAATGGAAGGCGCATCATTGACACCGTCTCCGGTCATTGCAGTGATCATGCCATTTGCTTTCCACGCATTTACAATGCGTACCTTATGTTCTGGCTGCACACGGGCATAAACAGAAAATCCTGTGATTCTCTTCTTAAACTCTTCGTCACTGATCTCATCTAACTGCGATCCAGTAATCGCCTGGGACGCATCGGCAATGATTCCCAGTTCCATACCAATGGCAACCGCTGTATCCTTATGATCCCCAGTGATCATAATCGGCCGTATGCCGGCTTCCCGACATTCTTCAATGGCTGCTTTTACTTCCGGACGTACCGGATCGATCATACCGGAAAGGCCTACATAGGTAAGATCCTGTTCCAGAAATTCCGGTTCTGTACTTTCCGGCATATGATCCCATTCACGGCTGGCAGCACAAAGAACACGCAATGCCTTATCTGCCATCCCTTTATTGACTTTTAAGATGGATTCTTTGATCTCCGCTGTCATAGGAACCTTCATGCCATCCTTTAGGGCAAAGGTACATCTCTTTAACACCTCATCCGGAGCACCCTTGGTAAACTGGATGATCTGGTTTTCTTTCGTCTTATGGACAGTGGACATCATCTTTCGCATAGAGTCAAAAGGCGCTTCTCCCACACGGACATACTCTTTTTCCAGATTTGGTTTTTTCAGCCCGTTTTTCGCTGCGTCGTTTACCAGGGCACATTCTGTAGGCTCTCCCACAGCTTCCCCGGAATCCTTATCCAGCTCTGCATCGGAACAAAGAGCCATGGCAGTTTCCAAAAGCTTTTCATCCTCTGCTGCATGTTCCACTACCGTCATCTTATTCTGTGTTAATGTTCCTGTTTTATCGGAACAGATAATCTGCGTACATCCCAAAGTCTCCACTGCGGTCAGCTTTCGGATGATAGCATTTCTCCTGGACATATTTGTCACACCGATGGATAATACGATTGTGACCACAGCGGCAAGCCCCTCGGGAATCGCTGCGACAGCCAGGGAAACTGCGACCATAAAGGTGCTGAGGATGGTATCACCGCTGATTCCAGCCCGCAGCAGTCCTACTGCAAAGATCACAAGGCAGATGCCTATTACAAGTACGGTTAAGATCTTGCTTAACTGATTCAGCTTAAGCTGAAGAGGAGTCGCCTCATCCTTCGCCTGGGACAAGGCTTTTGCGATCTTACCCATCTCCGTATGCATTCCTGTTCCGGTGATGACTGCTTTACCTCGCCCATACACAACGGTAGACCCCATATACACCATGTTTTTCCGGTCGCCCAAAGGAATGTCCTTCTGGCTCTCCAGATTAAGAAGGTCAACAATCTTATTCACCGGAACAGACTCTCCGGTAAGAGCTGCCTCTTCGATCTTCATGCTGGCGCACTCGATAATACGTCCGTCTGCCGGAACAGAATCTCCTGCCTCCAGGACTACCACATCTCCAGGAACCAGCTCATCGCTTTTTATCGTTACCATCTTTCCGTCTCTAAGCACTTTACTGGTAGCTGCTGCAATTTCCTGCAAAGCTTCGATTGCCGCCTCTGCCTTACTTTCCTGTACCACACCCAGAACCGCATTTATGACCACTACCGCCATGATGATGATCACATCTGCAAAGGACTCTCCTTCATAGAAAGCGGTGATACCTGAAATCACTGCCGCTACGATCAGAATAATGATCATGGGATCTGCAAGCTCTCCCAGGAACCTCTTCAAAAGAGAGTCTTTCTTTCCTTTTTCCAGCTCATTCTTCCCATACTGGGAAAGCCTGGCTGCCGCTTCGGAAGAAGTAAGCCCTTCTGGCGAAGATTTTTGCTCCCTGAGAACTTCTTCAAAACTTGACAAATATTCTTTCATGTCGTTCTTCCTTTCTTTATTTTAAGAAACATGGGGCCGCCCATTTTTTCCTTTGACTGCCAGAAACGTGCTGGACCGCCAGATCATAAACAGAAGTTATAAAAAGAGACTTACCCACAGGAATATCTTCTGTGAATAAGTCTCGTCGTTTCAAACAAAACCAGGTCCAGGACCATGTATGTTGATTTTGTTACATCAAGAGATGTCAACTACTCCCTTACGATCTTTCTTTTGTTTCTTCTGTTCCCTTTATTTTACATCATTTCTAAAAAAATACAACTGTTTTTAGAAAAAAAGCTTTGTTAATTTTCTGTAACAGCATTTCTTTAGACGAAAAGGTTGTATTTTTTTGCCGCATATTGTATGATAATTTTATTATACAGATAAAAAAGAACCACAAAGGAGGGAACAAGACATGCCTGGGGATAAAAAACCTACCAGCCGGGTATTGATCCTGATTGCCGTTGCACTGTGCCTTTTCTTCGGCGCGACGCTTACACAGTCTTCTGCTGAACCTTCCTCAAGGCGGCAGGAAATGCCTGACATGTTTGTGGCGGATGATAACGGTGCTTCCCCCTTTGCTTCAGATACCAGCTCAGGCGAAGGCGGGTCCGCAGATGTTTCTTCAGACACAGCAAATGAATCCGGGACTCCTACTCCCGCCCCTACTGCCACTCCGGTTCCCACAGCCACTCCTATTTACGAAACGTCCCCGGAAGCCTCCAAAGGTGTCTGGACAGCCAGCGGAAGCAACTGGCTTTTTATGGTAGACGGCGTTCCCTATACAGGATGGCTCAGTGATGTGGACGGAAACCGTTACTATTTTAATAAAGACGGGATCATGCAGACAGGATGGCTGGACGACGGAAATAAGCGTTATTACCTGGATCAGGACGGAATCATGCAGACAGGAGATATCGAAGTAAATGGAAAAACCTACCACCTGCGGGAGGACGGCTCGTTAAAAGGCTACAAACCGGAATAAAACCGTTCTATCGTGCGCGTAAATCATTTCCAGTGATCAGAAACATATTATAAAAGGTGTTCCGCATAAACGGAACACCTTTTTCTTTTCTCTCTAAAAGAGCATCCTTATTCTTTTATTCCAACAAACTGTTGTGGACATATCCTACCTGACCGTTATAATCGATCTGGATCCACTCTCCGTCCTGTCCTGTCTGCTCTACCTGCGTACCGGCTTCCAATCCTCCGATGATCTCACCGCCTGCAGAAGCCCGTACATTACAGCCTTCTGTAACCGTCAGTGTGGTTCCCTCACCCTGATCGGAAGAAACCGTGGATTCTGCTTCCTCACCAAGACCCTGTAAAAATTCTGCCAACTGAGGATCATCCTCCTGCGCCTGCTCATTTTTTGTGCTTACATCAGAATACAGCTGCTGTACATCCGCATCTGCTTCCAGCTCCTTCGCATATGCAGAAATCTCGCTGTTGCTGTCCGCATCTGCATCAATGATAAGTTTTCCATCACTGTCTGTATATACGTAAAGCCAGCTTAAAGCAGGCACCGGCGTCTCAATGCCGCTGCAGATATAATCATAACAAGCATAAACTACATACGTATCTGTGTCTAAGCCTTTTTTGGTATAGACGTCTCCAACTTCATACCCTTCAATATAAGTTGCGTTTGTTATCTTCGACTCGTCCGTAGCCGTCAGATCATCTACAAGAGTCGTAAGCGTGTCGATATCTTTCTCCCCCAGAGCTTTATAATAGCTCTCAATCAACGCAGTTACTTCTGCGTTAGCCTGTTCCAAGGGATTTGTGTCTTCATTCTTCTCTTCATTAGTCTCCCCATCCTCTGCCGGAGAAGAAGGAACAGTTCCCTGGTTGTCATCTGTGGCCGTACCTTCTACTTTGCTTTCGGAAGTACCCCTATCTCTTCCTACACACGCACGAATACCGAAGACCAGTACGAGCACTACTATCAAAATGCCTCCGCCCAACATAAAATAGCGCAGGTTATCTGACAGCCATTCTCTGAAATTATCCAAGTTCTTGTCCTCCTTATGATACAACACCCCGAAAAACTCTCCT
>CALIZJ010000170.1 GCA_938028845.1 uncultured Blautia sp. | reverse complement strand
CAAGAACATGTCAGAATTGAGTTTTGAACAGATGCTGGAGGATTCCGTAAAAACTATCAGAAATGGAGAAATCGTACAGGGTACTGTCATCGATGTGAAAGAAGATGAGATCATCCTGAATATCGGGTATAAAGCAGACGGTATTATTACGAAAAGCGAATATTCCAATGATCCGTCGATTGTACTTGCAGATGCTGTACACGTTGGCGATACCATGGAAGCAAAGGTCCTGAAGGTAAACGATGGAGAAGGCCAGGTGATCTTAACTTATAAGCGCCTTGCCGCAGAAAAAGGAAACAAACGCCTGGAGGAAGCTTTTGAGACCCAGGAAGTCTTAAAAGCACCGGTAACACAGGTATTAGACGGAGGCTTATGCGTAAACGTGGAAGAAACAAGAGTGTTTATTCCTGCAAGCCTTGTATCAGACACCTATGAAAAAGATCTGTCTAAATATGCAGATCAGGAAATCGAATTTGTGATCACAGAGTTTAATCCGAGACGCCGCCGCATCATCGGCAACCGCAAACAGCTTCTTCTGGCTGAAAAGGCAGAAAAGCAGAAAGAGCTCATGGAGCGCATCCATGCAGGCGATACTGTGACCGGAGTTGTTAAGAACGTGACAGATTTTGGTGCGTTCATCGATCTGGGCGGTGCAGACGGACTTCTTCATATTTCCGAAATGTCCTGGGGCAGAGTAGAAAATCCGAAAAAGGTATTTAACGTAGGCGATGAAGTAAAAGTTCTCATTAAAGAAATTAATGGAGACAAGATTGCGCTTTCCCTGAAATTCCCAGAGGAAAATCCATGGCTTACAGCTCCGGAGAAATTTGCTGTTGGAAATATCGTAAAGGGAAAAGTTGCCCGTATGACAGATTTCGGCGCTTTCGTAGAGCTTGCTCCTGGAGTAGATGCGCTTCTTCATGTATCTCAGATTTCCAGAGAGCATGTGGCTAAACCTTCCGATGTACTTTCCATTGGCCAGGAAGTAGAAGCTAAGGTTGTAGACTTTAACGGAGAAGATAAGAAGATCAGCCTGAGCATGAAAGCTCTGGAGCCGGTAGCAGCACCGGAGAACGACACTGTTTCTGAAGAAGTTGAAGAGACAGCAGAGGAAGAATAAAAAGTAAGACCATTTAAGGGATACTGTTTGGGCAGTATCCCTTTTTTTGCGGGCATATAAGCCCGCAGCTCTTCTAAACATTTATTTTGTTTTGGCGGTCTGGGTTTTAAGGGATGCCAGAAGGCGGGGCAGGGCGCGGTGTATGTACTGTTCCTGGCGGACAGGATTGGATAAAAATTCCTCGCTGCAGGAAAACCAGGTGTAGCAGGTCTCCGGCTTTGCGGGAACATAAAGTTTTTTGTCCATAAACGCGCTTAAGGACTTGGAAATGGCAGTGTCTTCTGCGGAAAGATAGGCATAGTCTTTATAATTTTCATAGTATAAGCGCAGTTTTCCGTCTTTCATAGGAATGGACAGGCGCGCTTCTTTTTCTGCCGCTGTAAGGTAAAATTCTTTGTTACCATTGGAAATGGGCCTGGGAAGAGAAAAGGGAAGAGTCAGAACAGGGAAAATCTGTCCCTCTTCACAGTGTAAAGACTGCAGGCTGTAGTTACCCTGGTATAAGCTGAGATATCCCAGCATGGGAATCAGGCTGCCAAGCCCTATCAGGTCCTCCTGGTTATGGCCCAGTAGGGTTTGGGCTTCTTTTTCGGTGTTTTGCCGCAGGTAGGACTGGTAAATGCGGATACATTCTTTTCCGCTGCAGTGACTGCGTTTTTCTCTGCCAAGAAAAGCCTCCATATCTTTTTGTTTTGTCCCCGCCAGCTTTAATAGGGGCGAAAGAGGCTTCAGTGTTTGATATAAGTCTGTGGAGGGTATATCTGAAAAAGGAGAGATGATGTTATGCACAGCATATCTGGCCTCCAGATAAGGCTGGTCAAAGCGGTCCCCATTATATTGGATGGTATGGGTACAGCCTTTTAAAAAATCTGAAAAAGTGTTTAAAAGAAGAGGTTCCTCTTCTTCTTTTTCTGCCATCCACTGATAGAGATACCATCCTTCTTCCTCATATTTCACCGCTCCGATCAAATATAAAAAAGTGGAATATCGTGATAGTCCGGTGGTTTCGATATCATAAAAAACAGGGGTGAATTTTTCAGTTTTTTCCCCGGAAGACAGGAAATTTTTTAAGATATGGAGATCCGGAAACCCCTGTAAAATAGCTATTTTTTTAACAATCATGTTAATTTCTCTCCTTTCATGGATTGTATTTAATTATACACAAAAAAATGAGAATTGGGTAGTGAATTTTTTTACAAAAAGAGTTATAGTTATGGTACGGAAAAAAACAATCTTTACATTCCAATTTAAATATAGATTCAGAAAAAATGCTGTGAATTTTGATTGGGGGGCATATGTGGGAAATTACGATTATGAATGTTGACATGTACCATGTCATAACCTGGTTTTTTATCTACAGTTTCCTTGGATGGGTCTGGGAGACCTGCTATGTTTCGTTTAAGGCAGGAAAATATGTAAACAGAGGTTTCATAAACGGACCTTTTTGTACGATCTATGGTTTTGGAGCCGTATTTATTTACTTTATCTTAAGACCTGTGTCAGATAATCTGGTTTTTCTTTTTTTCGGCGGGATCGTAGTAGCTACGATCCTGGAATATATAACGGCAGTCCTGATGGAGAGTATATTTCATACATCCTGGTGGGACTACAGCGATAAACGTTTTAATTTTCAGGGGAGGATCTGTCTGGGAGCCTCCCTTGGATGGGGAGCTGCTTCTGTTATCTTTTTCAGGATCCTTCATCCGGCTGTGGAACACTTTGTAAAGCTTTATCCCAGCTATATTGGAAAAATAGCAATCTGCGTGATCTTTGTATTATACATGGCGGATTTTTGCTATTCTGCAGCTTCTGCTTTCCGCCTACAGGAAAAGATTGCTGTTTGGGAAACTGGCATGGAGGAGCTTCAGGGAGAGCTGCTTGTGAAGGTGAATAAACGGATGGCTGCCTGGATGCAGAAAAAGGGTGTTTCTCTGGATTCCATCAGGGAGCGGCTGGAGGATGCAGAGCTTCTTCGGGAACTGGAAAAGAAAAGGCTTTCTTTTAAGGCGGAGATATCCCGGGAGCTGGATACACGGAAAGAAGCCCTGGTATCCAAACTGGATCATAATCTGAAGCGTTATCTGAGATCATATCCAAACTTTAACAGGGGTTATCGGCTTCATAAAGAAAAGAAAGAAAAAAAGAAAGAGACGAAACAGCCGAAATAGGCTTTTTATAAAGGAGGTAATATAATAAATGGGATTTTTAACCTTTAAAGGGGGCGTGCATCCCTATGATGGAAAAGAATTATCCAAAAATTATCCGATTGAAAAATATCTCCCAAGGGGGGAGATGGTCTTTCCTCTTTCCCAGCACATTGGAGCACCGGCGGTTCCTGTGGTGAAAAAGGGAGACAGGGTTCTTGCGGGACAGCTTATCGCAGAGGCAGGCGGATTTGTGTCTGCACCGATCCATTCTTCTGTTTCCGGGATGGTCAAGGGGATAGAACCCCGTTTGACACCTACAGGAAGTATGGTAAATTCCATCATCATTGAAAATGACCAGCAGTATGAGGAAGCGGAGTTCATACCTGCCGCTTTAGAGGATCTGACAGAGGAAGAGATCTTGGACCGTATCCGCAAAGCGGGCGTGGTAGGTATGGGAGGCGCAGGTTTTCCCACGCATGTAAAACTTTCTCCCAAAGATCCTGCTAAGATCGAATATGTACTTGTAAACGGCGCGGAATGTGAACCCTATCTTACCAGCGATTACCGGCGGATGCTGGAAGAGCCGGAAAAGGTGGTGGAAGGTCTTCGCGTCATGCTTAAACTTTTTAAAAATGCCAAGGGATATATCTGTATCGAAGACAACAAGCAGGACTGCATCGATAAGATGAAGGCGCTTGTAAAAGAAATCCCGCGCATGGAAGTAAAAGAACTGATGACAAAGTATCCCCAGGGCGGAGAGCGTACCCTGATCTATGCCACTACGGGAAGAGCGATCAATTCTTCCATGCTTCCGGCAGATGTAGGATGTATTGTAGACAATGTAGATACTGTGGTTGCGGTTTATAAGGCGGTGCTTTTAGGCAGGCCTTTAATGAGCAGGATCGTTACCGTGACAGGAAATGCTGTTACCCAGCCGAAAAATTTCCAGGTGCTCACAGGAACCAATATGTCCGAGCTGATCCAGGCGGCGGGCGGAATGAAAGATACGCCGGCAAAGGTTGTTTCCGGAGGACCTATGATGGGCTTTGCCATGTATGACCTTAACGTACCTTGTGTAAAGACCAGCTCCGCTTTTTTATGCCTGGAAAAGGATGAGGTGTCTGCTACCCAGGAAACTGCCTGCATTAACTGCGGCCGCTGCGTAAGCGTCTGTCCCGGCCGGGTGATCCCGGCTCGTCTGGCTACCTTTGCAGAGCGGGGGGATATGGAGAGCTTCCAGAAATTCGACGGAATGGAATGTTGTGAATGTGGCTGCTGCAGTTACATATGCCCGGCAAAGAGGCCTTTGACCCAGAGTATCAAATCCATGAGAAAAATGGTGCTTGCCAGCCGAAAGAAAAAATAAAGGGGGACTTTAAAGAATGGAGCAAACATTACATGTGTCATCGAATCCGCATATCCGGGATAAGATGACCACAAGCAGGATCATGCAGCTTGTAGTGATCGCATTGCTGCCGGCCAGTTTATTCGGTGTGTGGAATTTTGGCCTGCACGCCCTTGGAGTGATCTTAGTTTCTGTCATTTCCAGTGTGGCTTTTGAATGGCTTTATGATCACTTTATGCATAAAAAAAATACAGTAGGAGATTTTAGTGCTGTTGTCACCGGATTATTGCTGGCGTTAAATATGCCGCCTATGATTCCGCTGTGGATCCCGGTGCTGGGAGCAGCGTTTTCTATTATTGTTGTGAAGCAGCTGTTCGGAGGACTGGGACAGAACATTATGAACCCGGCTCTGGCAGGAAGATGTTTTCTGATGATCTCTTTTGCAGGGAGAATGACGGATTTTACAGTTTCAGAAAATTTCCGGGGTGTTGTAGACGCAGTGACAGGCGCTACGCCATTAGCCGCACTGAAAGACCATGGATTTACCACAGGGTCGGTTCCAGTAGCAAATCTTTTTCTTGGAAATATCCAGGGAACCATAGGTGAGACTTCGGCCCTTGCTCTTTTGATCGGCGCAGCTTTTTTGGTTGTCTTAAAGATCATAGATCTTCGGATACCGCTTACATATATCGGTAGTTTTACCGTGTTTGTCATTTTATATATGCTGTTTTCCGGTATGGGATTTGATGTCAATTATCTGCTCAGCCACCTTTTCGGCGGCGGCTTGATGCTGGGAGCCTGGTTTATGGCTACAGATTATGTAACAGCGCCTATCACGCCTGTGGGAAAATTGATCTACGGCTGTGCTTTAGGTATCCTCACCGCTGTTTTCCGTCTGCTTGGCGGTTCTGCGGAGGGTGTATCCTATGCCATCATTTTCTGTAATCTGCTTGTTCCGCTTATTGAACGTGTAACACGCCCCACTGCATTTGGAAAAGGAGGCAAGAAACATGAAAAATAAGATTGTAAAAGATACTCTGGCGATTACTGTGATCACACTGGTGGCTGGCCTTGCCCTGGGAATCGTCCAGGACATTACGGCAGACCCTATCGCCCGGCAGCAGGCTTTGACAAAAGAAAGAGCCTATAAAGAGGTTTTTACCGATGCAGCTTCCTTTGAAACGGTGTCCAGCGGAGAAGACGCAGACCTGGAGGCTTATCTGGATGAAAACGGATATCCGGCCCAGAACATTGACGAGGTCATGGTGGCAAAAGATGATTCCGGAAATGAGCTGGGATATGCCTTTACCGTTACCACTACAGAAGGGTACGGCGGAGATATCCAGTTTACCATGGGAGTAAGGGACGACGGCACCTTAAACGGCCTGTCTATCCTGTCCATTGAGGAGACTGCTGGTCTTGGAATGAAGGCAAATACGGATGACTTTAAAAATCAGTTCAGCAATAAAAAGGTAGATGCTTTCCAGTATACGAAAAATAAAGCAGAATCTGAAAATGAAATAGATGCCATAAGCGGTGCGACCATTACCACCAATGCTATGGTAAATGGCGTAAATGCAGGTTTGTGTGCATTTCGTTATGAGAAGGGAGGAAATTGACCATGAAAGCAAACTCTCCGGCAGAGCGGCTGGTAAATGGGATCATAAAAGAAAATCCTACATTCGTGCTGATGCTGGGCATGTGTCCCACCCTGGCTATCACCACATCCGCCACAAACGGCATTGGAATGGGACTGACGACCACTGTGATTTTGGCAGCTTCGAATCTTTTGATTTCTCTGCTTCGTAAATTTATTCCGGACAGTGTGCGTATGCCGGCTTATATCGTTGTGGTGGCATCTTTCGTTACAATTGTACAGCTTTTATTAGAGGGATTCCTTCCAAGTTTGTATTCCTCTCTTGGGATATATATACCTTTGATCGTGGTAAACTGTATCATTCTTGGACGTGCAGAGGCTTATGCATCAAAAAATCCGCCGATCCCATCCCTTTTTGACGGAATCGGAATGGGGCTGGGCTTTACCTTAAGTATTACCTGCATCGGAGCTGTCCGCGAGCTTATTGGGGCAGGACAGCTTTTCGGGCAGCAGATCCTTCCTCTTGCAGATGCGGCTGCTGGAAAAGGGGGATATGAGCCGATCAGTATTTTTATTATGGCTCCCGGGGCATTCCTGGTTCTCGCCTGTCTTTCTGCACTGCAGAATAAATTTAAGCTGGGTGCGGCAAAAAGAGGCATTGACCCCAGTAATCCGGATTCCTGCAAAGGAGCATGTGCTTCCTGTGGGAACAGCATGTGCAAAGGGAAAGGAGGTAAGGCTGTATGAGTGAACTGATCATCATCGGTATCGGTGCGGCGCTTGTAAATAATGTAGTTTTAAGCCAGTTTTTAGGGCTTTGTCCGTTCTTGGGCGTTTCTAAAAAAATCGAGACGGCAGCGGGCATGGGCGGTGCGGTTATCTTCGTAATCACCCTTTCTTCCTTTGTTACAAGCCTGGTTTATGAATTTATCCTTGTGCCGACGAACCTTACTTATCTGCAGACGATCGTATTTATTTTGATCATTGCCGCTCTTGTGCAGTTTGTGGAGATGTTTCTGAAAAAGGCAATGCCGCCCCTGTACCAGTCTTTGGGTGTGTATCTGCCGCTGATCACTACAAACTGTGCGGTTTTAGGCGTTGCCATCTTAAATGTGCAGAACGAATATAATGTTCTTGAGGGAACGGTCAACGGTTTTGCAACAGCAGCAGGCTTTACGATTTCCATTATTTTAATGGCCGGGCTGCGTGAAAAAATCGAATATAATGATATACCCAAGGCGTTTCAGGGCTTTCCGATCGTGCTTTTGACCGCCTGTCTGATGGCTATTGCATTTACTGGATTTTCAGGATTGATTTAAGGAGGCAAAGGATATGAATTTTGAAGCGATTATCATGGCAACTGTTGTAGTTGCGGCGGTTGGCCTCTTTATCGGTATTTTTCTGGGTGTTGCCGGAAAAAAATTCGCAGTAGATGTGGATGAAAAGGAAGTAATGATCCGGGAGGCTCTTCCGGGAAATAACTGCGGCGGATGCGGATTCCCAGGCTGTGATGGACTGGCTGCTGCTATTGCAAAAGGAGAAGCCCCGGTAAACGGCTGTCCTGTAGGAGGAGATCCTGTAGGCAAGGTTATTGCAGGGATCATGGGCCAGGAGGCAGTGGAAACCGCCCGCATGATGGCTTTTGTAAAATGTGCGGGTACCTGTGAAAAGACAAAGGAAAATTATACCTATACAGGCGTGGAAGACTGTGAGATGGCTTCCTATCTTCCGGGAGGAGGCGCGAAGTCCTGTTCCTATGGCTGTCTGGGATACGGAAGCTGTGTAAAGGCCTGTCCTTTTCATGCGATAGAGATCGTAGA
The DNA here is from genome assembly GCA_938028845.1 of uncultured Blautia sp. GTDB lineage: Bacteria > Bacillota > Clostridia > Lachnospirales > Lachnospiraceae > Blautia_A. The sequence continues at coordinate 9,045 of CALIZJ010000170.1, read as the reverse complement.
AGGTGTGGCTGTGGTTGACAGGGAAAAATGTAAGGCATGTGGAAAATGCGTGGCAAAATGTCCAAGGCATTTGATCGAGCTTGTCCCCTATGAACAGCTTACTTTGGTATCCTGCAATTCCCATGACAAAGGCAAGGCTGTAACAAACGCCTGCGAAGTGGGCTGCATTGGCTGTAAGAAATGTGAAAAGACCTGTCCAAACCAGGCGATCACAGTTACAGATTTCTGTGCTCATATTGATTATTCAAAATGTACAAACTGCGGCGCATGCCAGGAGGTCTGCCCGCGGCATATCATTACCTCCTGAGAAATAAGGGAAAAGAGCCTTCTGGATTAAGAGGGCTCTTTTCTTGCGCCTGGGCGTTTCTTGTGATATGATAGGTCAGTAAAAAAAGAGAACGGCTGGTCATGGCTGGCCGGCAATGAAAAAGTTTCGGATATACGTGGACAGATTTCATCCAGACAAAGGAGTAACATGTATTATGAAGAAAAGAGACGGGATTCTGGCGGTTAGCATCTGCGGTATCGCCTTGGTTATATGGCTTGTTTATCAGTTTATCATCCCAGGAGAAAACTTTTATATCAGGATCACAGTGGATGGGGAGACTTACGGAGAATATTCTCTTTTGGAGGACCAGGAGATTGCCATCGGAGATACAAATGTGTGCAGGATCAAAGACGGAGTGGTAAGGATGGTCCAGGCGGACTGTCCGGACCAGCTTTGCGTTCACCAAAATCCGGTGGGAGAACATGGAGGAACCATTGTCTGCCTTCCGAACAGGGTGGTAATAGAAGCGGTGCAGGAAGGGTCACAGACAGAAGACACGCTGGATGCGGTAGTATAGGAGGATTATGGGAAAAAAAGTTGCATATTTAGGTTTTTTTACTTCCCTGGCGATCATTTTCGGATATGTAGATACATTGATCCCTGTCTTTGCAGGGGTTCCGGGTGTGAAGCTGGGACTTGCAAATCTTGCAGTGGTGTTTGTTTTATATCAGTATGGATGGCGGGCGGCTGGAATTGTATCTTTCGTAAGGATTTTAGCTGTAGGCTTTCTTTTCGGCAGTCTGTTCAGCATTTTGTACAGCCTTGCAGGGGGGATTTTAAGCCTGGCGGTTATGGCGGTCCTGAAAGAAAAATCCGGACTTTCCACAGTTGGCGTCAGCATTGCCGGCGGAGTCTCCCATAACATAGGGCAGATTTTTGTGGCTATGGCTGTGGTGGAAAGTTTCAGCCTGGCCTATTATCTTCCTGTTTTGCTCATATCAGGCGTTCTCACAGGCCTTTGCATCGGACTTGTGGCGATGGAAGTATGGAAGAGGATAGGAAAAAGATTCGAATAGATGTTTGCTTTTTAAAGACAGATATGTTATGATGACACCTGATAGGAGAAAAGGACAATGATAGCATTTATACGTGGCACAGTGGCAGATATGACAGAGACCTCTGTTATCCTGGAGGCGGGAAACATCGGCTACGAAATTTATATGACGGGCGCTGCCATGGGGCAGTCTATGTATATTGGAAAAGAAGTAAAAGTTTATACATACTTTCATGTACGGGAAGACGTTATGCAGCTTTACGGCTTTTTGACAAAGGATGATCTGCAGATGTTTAAATTCCTTTTGGGTGTAAATGGAATCGGACCTAAAGCCGCACTGGGAGTCTTATCCGGACTGACAGCGGATGAACTGCGGTTTGCCGTGCTTTCTGATGATATAAAAACCATTTCCAAGGCCCCGGGAATAGGCAGAAAGACAGCGCAAAAGCTGGTTCTTGAGCTTAAGGACAAGCTTAAGCTTAGTGACGCTTTTGAATTAAAACTTGCACATGAGCAGGAAGATGCCGGGACGGATAGCCTTTCTGATACCTCCAGTGGGCGCCGGGAGGCGGTGGAAGCGCTGGTTGCCCTGGGATACAGCAGTACAGACGCCCTTCGGGCAGTGCGCAAGGTACCGGAGGAAGAGGCTGGTACGGTAGAGGGGATCCTGAAAGCTGCCCTTAAGAACTTATAGGATCGGAGCTGGATATGGAAAAACGGATCATAACTACAGATGTAACAGAAGAAGATTTTGCTCTGGAGGGGAGCCTGCGTCCCCAGAGCCTGGAAGAATACATTGGACAGGAAAAAATAAAGAGAACTTTAAAAGTGTATATAGAGGCGGCGAAACAGCGCCATGATCCTTTGGACCATGTGCTCTTGTACGGTCCGCCGGGACTTGGAAAGACCACCTTATCCGCCATTATCGCCAAGGAGATGGGGGTACATATGAAAGTGACTTCCGGACCGGCGATCGAGAAGCCGGGAGACATGGCGGCGGTGTTAAATAATCTCCAGGAGGGGGACATCCTTTTTGTGGATGAGATCCACCGCCTGAACCGGCAGGTGGAGGAAGTGATGTATCCGGCAATGGAGGATTACGCCATAGATATTCTGATCGGAAAGGGAGCTTCCGCCCGTTCCATCCGCCTGGATCTGCCGAAATTTACCCTGGTGGGCGCTACCACAAGGGCCGGCCTTCTTTCCGCACCGCTGCGCGACCGTTTTGGAGTGGTGCAGCATCTGGAATTTTACAACCAGAAAGAACTGCAGACCATCGTCCAGCGGTCCGCCCAGGTACTGGGAGTGGAGGTGGATGCAAAGGGAGCGGCGGAGATTGCCAAACGGGCAAGAGGGACACCGCGGCTTGCAAACCGTTTGTTAAAAAGAGTGCGTGATTTTGCTCAGGTAAAGTATGACGGGCGGATCACTTACGAGGTGGCTGTTTTTGCTTTGGATCTGCTGGAAGTGGACCAGTACGGACTGGATAAGATAGACCGGAAGATCTTAAAAACCTTGATCGTAAATTTTAAAGGCGGGCCAGTGGGCCTTGAAACCCTTGCCGCTGCTATCGGGGAGGATGCCGGGACTTTGGAGGATGTCTATGAGCCTTATCTGCTGCAGAACGGTTTTCTGAACCGGACTCCCAGGGGCAGAATGGCATCTCCTTTGGCCTACGCGCACCTGGGCTACGAGATGAGCTGACAAGATTTTTGAAAAATTCCTATACATTTCTACAAAATTCGATTATAATGGAAATAGAAATCTGCCAGGGGCGGGGTCCCGCCAGAAGCAGCAGGTTTATAGGAAGGCTCATTGACGCTTATGTCAATGAGAAATTTATTTATTTTAAGAATTCGAATTTTGTGAAAAGATAAAGATACAGGAGGCTTGTACCATGGCAGTCAAGAACACAGCACAGGTAATTATAGGGGGAAAAATTATTACTCTCGGGGGATACGAAACGGAAGAATATTTCCAGAAAGTAGCTTCCTACATGAATAATAAAATTGCAGAATTAAGCGAAGTGCCGGGGTACACTAGGCAGCCCATGGAGACGAAGCACACTCTTTTAAGTCTTAATATTGCAGACGATTATTTTAAGGTAAAGAAGCAGGCGGAAAGCTTTGAACAGGATCTTCAGCAGAAGGATCAGGAAATGTATGATCTGAAACACGAGCTGATCGCGCTCCGCATGGAGATTGAAGAGACCCAGAAAAGAGAGCGGGAGGCTCTGGAACAGAAAAGCCTGCTGGAAGGAAAAGTAAATGAGCTGGAAAAAGAGCTGGATGAAATGTTAAAGTAAAAAGAAAGAAGGGGGATTGCTTCGGTAATCCTCTTTTTCTTCTATTTCAAATGCTTAAAATCAGAAAGGTAAGGGAATGCTTTGAATAAGAATCAGATAGAATTGCTTGCTCCTGCCGGTTCCTACGAAGGGTTCGAGGCGGCGATCGGCGCGGGGGCAGACGCGGTTTATGTAGGAGGGGCTGCTTTTGGGGCCCGGGCATATGCGAAAAATTTTCAGGAGGAAGAATTGCTTCAGGCGATCGATGTGGCGCATATACACGGAAAAAAATTATACCTGACCGTAAATACCCTGTTAAAAAACAAAGAGCTGACAGAACAGCTTTACGATTACCTCATTCCTTTTTATGAGGCCGGGCTGGATGCGGTGATCGTGCAGGATATGGGGGTGCTCCGGTTTATACGGAGAAATTTCCCCGGGCTTTCCATTCATGCCAGCACACAGATGACGGTCACCGGACAGATGGGAATGAAGTTTTTAGAAGAACAGGGTGTCACAAGGGTGGTAGCTGCAAGAGAACTGGGACTTTCCGAACTGAAAAAAATGCATGAGGCAAGTCCCATAGAGATAGAAGTGTTCATCCACGGCGCTCTTTGCTACTGTTATTCCGGGCAGTGCCTTATGAGCAGCATGCTGGGCGGAAGAAGCGGAAACAGGGGCCGGTGCGCCCAGACCTGCCGTCTCCCTTACCAGACCAGTTTGGACGGAAAGAAATTTAAAGGGAAAAAAGAACTCTGTCCATTGAGCCTGAAGGATATGTGCAGCATAGAACTTCTTCCAAAGCTTATGGATGCGGGAGTGGCTTCCCTGAAGATCGAGGGCCGGATGAAGCAGCCGAAATATACAGCGGGAGTCACGGCCGTGTATCGAAAATATCTGGACCGTCTTTTGGAAAATGGTCCTCTTGCTTACCAGGTGGAAGAGGAGGATAAAAGGTTCCTTCTGGATATATTTAACAGGGGCGGCTCCTGTACCGGCTATTTGGAACAGGCCAAAGGGCCATCCATGATGGCTTTTACCAATGAGAAAAAATCCAAAGAGGTTCCGGTGGAGATTAGAAAAACGAAAGAAAAAATTTATGGGAATTTAATCCTTTTCCCCGAAAGTCCTGCTATACTAAATATATCCTGTAACGGAATCCATACATTCGCCCAGGGTGTCCAGGTACAGCATGCACAAAAACAGCCTATGGACCGGGAACGGATCCGGCGGCAGATGGAAAAGCTTGGAAATACAGAGTTCGTTTGGGAAGATCTGGATATCCAGATGGATGAGGAGATCTTTATCCCTGTAAAAGAACTGAATGAGCTAAGAAGAACCGCTCTGGAAAATTTGAAGCAGGAACTCACGGAACCATATAGAAGAAAAACAGAAGAAAAAGAAACTTTTGTCCGGGAACAGAAGAAAAAAGAAGAAGTTCCTTTAAAAAAGAAATTTTATGTTTCCTGTGAGACTTTGGAACAGGCGGAGCTTTTGGCGAAAAATACAGAGATTACAGGAATGTATCTTCCTTTTGACGTGATGGCTGTCTGTATGAAAAAAAGGATACATGAGAAAAAAGAACTGTATCTTTCCCTTCCTCACATTGCCAGAGGGGAAATGCCGCCGGTTTTCTGCCGGCAGGCGAAACTTTGGATGGAAGAGGGGATGAAAGGTTTTCTGGTACGAAATCTGGAAGCCTATGCTATGATCAAAAGCATGGGATATGGAAAAAATTGTGTGACCGATCATTCGCTGTATACATGGAATGATGAGGCTGTGGCTTTCTGGGCAGAAGAGGGTATCCTTAGAAATACACTTCCCTTAGAGCTTAATGAGAGAGAGCTTTATTATAGAGACAACCAGTCGGGAGAACTCCTGCTTTATGGATATCTGCCTCTTATGGTATCTGCCCAGTGCGTAAGGAAAAACTGTTATCAGTGTGACCAGAAAGAAGGAAGAGTATACTTAAAGGACCGTTACGGAAAGGTATTTCCGGTTGTGTGCTGCTGCATGCCCTGGAAAACAGAGACTACAGGGAAAAAAGAATTTTGTTATAATATCCTATATAACACCATTCCGTATGGTCTGTTAAAAGAAAAGAAACAAGTAGAATCTTTGCATGCAGAGACGTACCGCCTTTCCTTTACCATGGAAAGCCCGAAGGAAGCAGAAAAAATCCTGGAGGAATTCCTGTCTGTCTATCTGCACAGCGGCACCTGTCCGGACAGAGATTTTACAAAAGGTCATTTTAAAAGAGGAGCCGAGTAGAGGCGTATGATTAATGTTATCGTAGAATTATCCAAGTATATTATACTTACCCTGATGATCGTGTATACTTTCCACTGTTTTTATATGGTGCGGCGTCAGGACGAAGAAGAAAAAAACGAGCTTTTAAGAAAACAGCTTATGCTGATCTTTTTTATGGATTTCACTGCCTTTCTGGTAATCTATCTGAAAACAGAAAATTTTGAAGTGATCACTTTCTATATTGAAATGATGGTATTATTTGCTGCTGTTCAGATATTATACCGGATATTTTATAAAAAGGCGTCCTTGCTTTTGCTGAACAATATGTGTATGCTTTTAAGCGTTGGGTTTATCATGCTGTGCCGTTTGGACATTGAATCTGCTACCAGGCAGCTCCTTATTGTTTCCGCCGGCTGTGCCGTTTCCCTTGTGATTCCTGTTATGATCCGGAAGATGAAGTTCTTAAGAAAGCTCACCTGGGTTTATGCAGGAATCGGCGTGGTGCTTTTGGCAGCCGTTTTTCTGCTGGCGAGGACAAGCTATGGAGCGAAGCTTTCCCTTATGGGAATACAGCCGTCAGAGGCCATTAAGATCACTTTCGTATTTTTTATGGCAGCCCTGCTGTCTAGCGGAACGGGATTTAAGCAGGTGGTACAGGCGACTATTGTGGCGGGACTTCATGTAGGGATTCTCGTCCTTTCCAGGGACCTTGGAAGCGCGGTGATCTTTTTCGCTGCATATCTGGTGATGATCTATGTATCCACGAAAAATGTGGGCTACCTGGGTCTTGGACTGGGAGGCGGAAGCGTTGCGGCTGTGATTGCCTATTTCCTTTTCGGCCATGTCCGAGAGAGGGTAAGCGCATGGAGAGACCCGGTGGCAGTATACGAAAACGAAGGCTACCAGATCGTGCAGTCCCTTTTTGCCATAGGCACAGGGGGATGGTTCGGCATGGGACTTTGCCAGGGTTCTCCGGAGGCCATTCCTGTTGTGAAAAACGACTTTATTTTCAGCGCTATCTGTGAAGAGCTGGGCGGGATCTTTGCTATCTGCCTGATCCTTGTATGCATGAGCTTTTTCCTGATGATTGTAAATATATCTTTGAAGATCAAGAATCCCTTTTATAAGCTGATCGCTCTTGGACTTGGAACAGAATATGCTTTTCAGGTGTTTCTGACCATTGGAGGCGCTACGAAATTCATTCCTATGACGGGAGTTACCCTTCCTTTGGTGAGCTACGGAGGAAGCTCCGTGATGAGCACACTTCTTATGCTGGTGATCATTCAGGGCTTATATATTTTAAGAGAAGACGAGGACGAGGAAATTGAGAAACGAAGAAAAGAAGCGGCGCAAAGAATTCGAGAAAGAACAAAAGCTTATCGAGCGTGAAAGAGCGAAAAAAAGGCGGGCCAAAAATAAAGAATATATTTTTGTCTCCTACTTTTTTGTGGCTATTTTCGTGGGCTTGATCGGCTATCTGATTTATTTTAATGCAGTCCGCAGCGAGGATTTTATAAACAGCCCTTATAATACACGGCAGGATACTTTTTCTGACCGTGTGGTGAGAGGGCCGATCATGTCCTCTGACGGAGAAATACTTGCAAAGACAGATGTATACGACGATGGGACAGAACAGCGTATCTACCCCTATGAGAACATTTTTGCCCATGTGGTAGGGTATGACTCAAATGGAAAAAGCGGTCTTGAGTCAGAGGCGAATTTCAGCCTTCTGACCTCCCATGAGTTTTTTCTGGATCAGATGCAGAATGAATTTCGCGGGGAAAAGAATATGGGAGATACGGTAGTTTCCACTTTGGATGCAAATCTGCAGGTTACTGCCTATAACGCATTAGGAGACAGAAGGGGAGCGGTGGTTGCCATCGAACCTTCTACCGGTAAGATACGTGCAATGGTGAGCAAACCGGACTTTAATCCTAATACCCTTGCACAAGACTGGGATACCCTTGTAAACGATGAGACCAACAGCAGTCTTTTGAACCGTGCTACCATGGGACAGTATCCCCCGGGTTCTACCTTTAAGATCGTGACTGCCCTGGATTATTTCCGTACAAACGGAACCTTTGAGGGATATTCTTATCTCTGTGAGGGAAGCATTACAGTAGGGGAACATACGATAAAATGTTATAACAGTACAGTCCACGGGCAGCAGGATTTTTATTCTGCCTTTGCAAATTCCTGTAATTGTGCCTTTGCAGATATGGGTGTGGATCTTGGCGGCGCATCCTTAAAACAGACCAGCGAGGATCTGCTATTTAACCAGGAACTTCCCTATACCTCCTATAAGGAGAGCAGTTTTTCCCTTGATGGGGATTCGCCTACACCGCTTATCATGCAGACTTCCATCGGGCAGGGAAATACCCTGGTATCTCCGCTGCATATGGGACTGATCACCTGTACCATTGCAAACGGCGGCGTGCTCATGCGCCCTTATCTCATCGACCGGATAGAAAATTCTACCGGAGATCTGGTGAAAGAGACGGAACCTGTTGCTTATAAGCGTCTGATCAGCACCAATGAAGCAAATCTTCTTGGCAAACTGATGAAAAACGTAGTGGATTACGGTACAGCCTCTGCTTTAAGCGGAAGAGGATATACAGCAGCAGGGAAAACAGGTTCTGCAGAGTTTGACGAATATGGCTCCAGCCATTCCTGGTTTATCGGATACTCTAATGTGGATGATCCTGACCTGGCAGTGGCGATCATTGTCGAAAACGGCGGTACCGGAAGTGAGGCTGCAGTTCCTATTGCCGGGCAGATATTTGACGCTTATTACTATAACTAAGACAGAGAGTACCGCGTCACACGATTTGTATTGCCACTTTACTGAAAAAGAGTTATACTATATTCAGTTTAGATTTTTTACACACGCATTACAGGAGGGATTGCGAAAATGATAGAGGCAACAAGCTGTGGCGGTGTGGTAATTCATCGAGGTAAGATATTAGCTTTGTATAAGTCTTACAAAAACCGTTATGAGGGTTGGGTATTGCCGAAGGGTACGGTAGAAAAAGGGGAGACACACATACAGACCGCTTTGCGGGAAGTACGGGAGGAAGCCGATGTAAGGGCGGCTATTGTAAAATATATTGGAAAGAGCCAGTATAATTTTACAGTTCCCGAGGATATGGTAACTAAGGAAGTACATTGGTATCTGATGACGGCTGATAA
>CALIZJ010000169.1 GCA_938028845.1 uncultured Blautia sp. | reverse complement strand
ACCTTGCCCTATTACTTGCTCAAGGTAAGATTATTACAGCCCCTTACGGGCGCACCACCATACTGTTGGAAACAGGCGTCCCTGTGGCAAACGTCACCCCACGCCCGCCGGTGATCTCATCTAAATACTGGCACTTAGCGAACATATCTGAGCTTTTCTGTGCGTCCGTCTGTGCGATCCCCGCAATATTCCTCATTTTTGTATAAAGAAAAAGGTTCTTATAAAAATGGCTCTCATCCACAAACAGCCGGTCTACCCCTAGCTGCTCAAACGTCACCACATCATCTTTCCGGCTCTGGTCGTTGAGGCGCTCCAGTTTTGTCTCCAGGTTCTTCCTGGTCTTTTCCATCTGCTTTACCGTATAACGGCTCCCTTCCTGTTCCGCAGCTTCCTCTATAGCCATGGTGATCTCGTCGATCTGCTTTTCAATGGACATTGCCTGTCGCTCCCTGGACAGGGGAATCCGCTCAAACTGGCTGTGCCCGATAATGATAGCATCATAATCCCCGGTGGCGATCCGGGAACAGAACTTCTTCCGGTTGGCCGGCTCAAAATCTTTCTTTGTCGCCACCAGCACGTTGGCGTTTGGATAAAGCCGCAGGAAGTCGCTTCCCCATTGCTCGGTCAGGTGGTTCGGCACCACATACAGGTTCTTCTGCGACAGTCCCAGCCGCTTACTCTCCATGCCGGCAGCGATCATCTGAAAAGTCTTGCCTGCGCCCACGCAATGGGCAAGCAGCGTGTTATGCCCGTAAAGGATATGGGCAACAGCGTTCTTCTGGTGGGGCATCAGCGTAATCTCCGGTGTCATCCCGGCAAACTGGATATGGCTGCCGTCATACTCACGGGGCCGGATACTGTTGAAAAGCTCATTGTATTTCCTGCACAGCGTCTCCCGCCTGTCCATATCCCGGAAGATCCATTCCTTAAATTCCTCCCGGATCATCTCCTGTTTCTGCTGCGCCAGCATAGTTTCTTTCTTATTGAGGACTCGCTTTTCCGTGCCGTCCTCCTGCACCGTATCATAAATCTTTGTGTCCCGCAGGTTTAAGGCATCTTCCAACAAACGGTAAGCATTGGCCCGCTGGGTGCCATAAGTGGCCGTCACACGGGGATTGCGGTAGTCCGCATTTTTCCCGCTCACATTCCACTGGCCGTTGACCGGGGCATACTTCACCTCGATCTGCCGTCCAAGCAGATAATCCGGTGTGCCAAACAGTTCCCCCATAAACTGGGTGATATACGCCGGCTCGATCCAGGTAGCGCCAAGGCGTACCTCGATTTCTGACGCATCCAGATCTTTCGGCTGCACCCGCTCCAGCGCCTGCACATTGATGGCATATTCCGGATGATTTTTCGCAAATGTTCTGGCTGTCTCCAGCTTCTCCCGCACATTTCCGGATAGGTATTCATCCGAGGTCTCCCAGCTTTCTGTCACCGGGTTTTTAAAGATCACCCCGGCCAGTTCCTCCGCCACTTCTTCCTCTGTTTTCCCGGAAAGCTGTGCCATAAAAGGCACGTCCACTTTGGCCCGTTCCCCGATAGACACCGCCAGGGCTTCGCTTGCCGTATCCACGGATGTTACCGCCTCCGGCTTCCGGATCGTCCGTTTGGTAAAGATGTCGGCTTTCCGTTTCAGGTTCCCTTCTTCGTCCAGGATCTCCAGGGAAGAGAGCAGGCAGTAGCTGCTGTCCTGGGAAAAGGCCCGCTTGTTGGCATTGCTGCTGATCAGCCCGTATCTCCCAGTAAACTTATCGTATGTCTGATTTAGCTTTTCCTGAAGGGCATGGACTTTTTCGTCACTTCCGTCCTCTAGCTGGCACTGGAGAAGCTCCTGCGTCAAGTCACGCAGCTCAATCATTCCCAGCACACGCTCCGTTGTCATAGCAGGCAGCTCCATCCGGTTCATCCGGGAATTTTCCCGGTAATACACAACACCGTCCACGTTGGCAAAACTGAAATTTTTAATGGACGGGTCTGCCGGGATGGACGTGTCAATCTCCCCTAAATCAGAATCCTCCAGTTCCATTTCCGTGATCGTGCCGTGGATATGACTGACCGCTTCCTTTAACTGCTCTCCAAGGTCTGCACCTGCTATGGGCTGGCAGACAAGCTGCGGCCCATAGGGGCCGGAAACGATCTTCTGCTCCCCCAGCACCATCTCCGGATGGTTCTGGAAATAGCGGTTGACCGTAATAAAGTTATAGGAGGTTTCTCCCTTGTCATTGGTATATTCTTCCCGCAGGATCTCATCCGCCTGTACCCACTCCGGCACTTCCTTCCCAAGTATCCGGGGAGCGTCCAGTTTCTGCAGGAACAAAATATCCGTGTTCATCCTTGTCCCGGCATTGGCCTGGAACGCATTGTTCGGCAGACGGATGGCTCCCAACAGGTCGCACCGCTGGGCGATATATTCCCTGGAACTTGCGTCTTTCTTGTCCATGGTTCCGCCGCTGCTCCCGTTGGATGTGACAAAAGCGATCACCCCACCGGGGCGCACCTTATCAATGGTCTTTGCGATAAAATAATCATGGACAAAAAATTTCTGCCTGTCATAACGCCGGTCTATGAGCTTATAGCCTCCAAAGGGGATATTCCCTACCGCCACGTCAAAAAAGCCGTCCGGGAACTGGGTCTTTTCAAATCCATTGATGGTAATGTCTGCTTCCGGGTAAAGGAGCTTTGCGATCCTGCCGGAAATGCTGTCCAGCTCCACGCCGTACATCTTCAGGTTATCCATGCCCTCCGGCACAAGCCCCAGGAAGTTCCCGATCCCGCAGGACGGCTCCAACACATTTCCTTTCTCTAAACCCATATTTCCCAGGGCTTCATACATAGCTTTGATCACAACCGGCGGCGTATAAAAAGCGCTTAACGTGGATTCCCGTGCCGCCTTGTATTCCTCCGGGTCAAGCTCCGTATACAGTTCAATAAATTCGTCCGCCCAGGCTTCATTCCGTTCTTCAAAGGCTTCCTGCAGGCCGCCCCAGCCCACATAGCGGGATAGGACTTCCTGTTCTTCCGGTGTGGCGCTTGTCCGCCCTTCTTGCTCGATCTGATGAAGCAGCCGGATAGCGTCCATGTTGGCACGAAACTTATCTTTCGGACTCCCGGTTCCAAGGGCATCATCGGTGATACGGAAATTGACCGCCCTTTCCTGCCGTTCTGCAGCCGGGGCCGGCTCCTTTTTCTCCGGCTCCAGGGGGATATGGTAATACTGCCGGATGGTGTTGATGGTGTCCAGGGACATCACTTCTGTGGTAAGGTGCGAAAGCTCCCGCTTTACCACCGCCTGATTGTCCGTCTCCAGACGTTCCAGTACGTCAAGAATCAACTGCATCTGTTCCGGGGAAAACTCCGGATTTAAAACCGGCGCTATATCCTGCCCTTTTTCAGCAGCGGCATAAATCACATCCATCTGCTCCGGGGAAAACAGTTCAAAAGAGACGCCTGCCTGCTCCATAGTATCCTGAATGTTTTCTTCCATGGCGGCATAGGCTTCGTCCAGTTCTTCATCCGATAAAGTTGCCCCCGGCTGTCCCGGCTTTAAAATCTCTGCTCTCTCTGGCTCCTGTTTTTCTGGTTCTAATTCCGCTTCCTGCCCTGGTTCATCCATTTTCTGTGTCTCCAGAACAGGTGTGTGTGTTTCCTCCTCATTCTCTGCTGCAGTTTCCGGAAGCGTCTCCGCATTTTCTTCTTTCTCCGCCGCAGATTCCGGCGCTTCCGGCTCCTCTATGCCATCCCCCATAAAATCAAAAAGGGACAACTGCTGTCCTGTCCCCTCGATTTCAATCGCTTTCTTTTTCTCCGGGAAAATCGTATAGGTTCCCTCTATATAATCATGGATCACCGAGAGCGTCTCCGCCCGCTCCTCATACTCCGGGAAATCCAGTGGCAGGGCGGCAAGGGCAGCGTCCATCTGCGACACAAGCCTTTCCGCTGTCTCCGGTTCTTCTAAAATCCCCGGCAGGCGTTTCCTGGCATCTTCATTCAGCAGATCCGCCTTAAATGGGCGTTCGATTTCCTCCGGCATACGGGAATAAAAACCAATGACCCTCCTGGCCAGAACTTCCCGCTCATAGGCCGGCATACGGGAATAATCCCCGGCTTTCAGGTACATTCCCTGATCTATGAGCTGCTGGACACGCTTTGCCGCCTGGGGCCATTTCAGCAGTTCCGTGGCTGCTGGCTTTAAATAATCCCCCCGGCAGAGTTTAATGCCTTTCCCGTCATAGTCTGCATGGGAATCATCCGCCCCGCTCAAGGCGTGGCTGCACCCGCCGATCCCATACTGCTCTTTTAAGAAATCCGCCTTTTCCTTTGCAGTTTTCTCCTGGATAAAAAACGCATAAGTGGAAAGCCGCCCGTCAGAGTATGGGCCGCCCCTGGTGAGGAAAACGTCAATCTCATCCTGGGTAATAAAAACCTCATGTTCCTGCCACTGAAATTCCTCCCTGGCCTGGTAAGGAATGGCTTCTTTTGCAAACTTCTGGAACTGTGCCGCCACCTTATCCGGGCGATACCAAGGGAAACGCATCAGCTCTTTGTCCATCTCAAAAGCTTCTGCCAGTCCTGCAAGCCGCTCATTTAAGTCTGCCAGATACTCCGGCTGGTCTAACAAAGCGCTGACTTTTTCTGTTGCCTCCGGGAAACCGCCCCGGAATGGCTCCGTATCCGCAAATACTAATTCCGCTACCCCCTCCGCAAGGTCACGCTCCATATAAAGAAGGGTCTGGGCATGTTCTTTCAGGGCGTTATCCCTTGCTGCATCCAGTACAGACTGCGGGGCATATTCCCCTTGCTTTAATAGTTGTTGAATCCTTCCAGACACATCCTCCCAGGACAAAAATGTTTTATCCAGAATCCGATCATGTACCGTATGCCCCACGGCAATCTGCATCCCCAGCTCGTTATACCAGACAGAATACTCTTTCCCGCCGATCACAAGCCCAATACCGCCCGTACCGTATTCCCGGCGCACAAAATCCGTATATTCCTCCGGCGTCTGCTCCATCATAAAATTATAAATGATTCGCAGATGGCTCCTGTCACGGTTGCCGCCTTTTCTTAAAACTTCATCAATCACATCTGCTGGGATCGCTGTCTCCCCGGCATACAAAGCAGCCTGCCGTTCCTCAATGGTGCGGATCTGCTGTTCTACCGTAGGCAGTTCGGGCAAAGAAAAAGCAGAGGCTGCTTCTTCCTCTGCTTCACTCAAATCCTGTTCGGTTGTTTCTTTGCTTAGCTGTATACCAATTCCGTCAGCACGGTTTCCTCCGCCATCTGTGTCAGGCTGTTCATGTGTGCTGTCCACGCCATCTGATCTGTCTCTTTGTCTGGAGCCGGATACTTCATAAGCAGCCTTTCCATCATGTTCTCCATCCGATTCTGCGCTGCCTGCTCGATCTCCTGCAGGTGGCTGTCCAGCTTCCCGCTCATCAGCAGGCTCTGGTACAGGTTCTTCTTGTATTCTTTCAGGTATGTCCTCCGCAGCATCCCGTATTTCCCGATGGTCTGCGGTTCCTCCTGAAGCGTCAGGTTCGGAAACAGGTAATCTCCCTTGCGGTGATAGGTCAGTTCCATTCGTTTTCCCTCCTTCATCATTTTCACTTTCACGAATTAACGTGTTAAATTTATTATAAAGTACTTCCTTCTTTTTTGCAACTGTTTTTTCTGGTTTTCCATGGGATTCTTCCGCCTGCTTTCTCCATTCTTCCAATTCCGCCTGCCGGATCGTCCGTCCAATATCACGGAGTATCGGTTCCACAAGCTGGCTGGTGGCATTTCCCAGGAAAGCCAGGACAGACAGATCATTATAATCTGTAATGCTTGAGAAATCCGCTTCCTCCAGGTATTCCATAGGTTCTAACCCACAGCGCCGTGCCAGGGAATAAAAAGCGCTGTTTGCAAGAAGGGTACGGAACTCCACCCGGATGGTATCGTCATCCAGCCCTTCCAGGAATGTACCGGGGATGGCATACCCTATGCCGTCCATGGCTTCCTCCAGGCTGTCAGCTGCCATCTCCTCCGCAATCTGCCGCAGCGCTGCAGCCAGGTCAGAAGCCCCGTCTCCATCCAGCCCATAAGTATCTGCCAGATGGTTCAAAATCATTTCCTGCTGTTCTTCTTTCATCCGCCACAGGTACGGCGTCTTGCCGCCCCTTACCGGGTGGGTGTCTGATACGTCAAATACATACCGCAGGGCACGCCTCGGCCCGGTGTCGTCGATCAGGGCGATCCCCTTCGCTCCCCGGTTTACCCACCGGCGCATCTTCTCATTCCACACTTCCAGCTCCGCACAGGCCGTTGCGTCCGGACGCTGGGCGTGGATCAAAAGAGTATCTGAGAACGGATAGCGGTAGAGTCTGGAAGCCGTGTCCAGATACCCCATCCAGTCCCGTGGGGAACCGCTGACTTCTTTTGCCGTCTCCCGTGCCAGGAAACGGATGTCATTGATTTTTGCCATGTAGATCCTCCTGTAAATCATAAATTATCCCTGTATGGCGCTGGCTGGGGCGTCTGCTTCATACAGGTAAAAACTGTCTTGCCCCTCTTGTATAATCCCGCCCTCCCCGGTTCCCTGCCGGGGAGGATTTTCATTTTTTGTTTTTCTTTTTCGGGAACTCCAGGCGGAAACTGGCTTTTCCTTCTTCCGTATCCAGGCAGAGATACGCCGCAAAGGTTCTTCCCTTCTTCTGGGAATACAGATCCGGCACATACGTCCGCCCATCCTTTAAAAGCTCCGCCGCCATCTTTTTATCCATCCTTTTCTTCATCCCGGACAGATACCGGTTCTCTTTCCAGAGGGCAAAGGCACACTCACGGCTGCCACAGAAGAAGTTTCTCTTGCTTTCATAGACCGGGCTGCCGCACACCGGGCAGACGCCGATCTGCTCTCTGGGATAAAAACGGTTTTGCTCCTCCACGGACAATTCCCCGCACTCCAGAAGCATCCGGTCAATCAGTTCCTCAATGCCGTCCAGGAACTCCTGTCCGGGAAGCTCCCCTCTTTCAATCTGGAGCAGGCGGTTCTCCCACTCCGCAGTCATGGCGGCTGACCGCAGATACTCCGGAAGCACCGAGATCAGGTCTGCCCCGTCCTGGGTAGCCAGAAGCTGTTTCCCTTTTCTTACGGCATAACCAGAAGATACCAGTTTTTCAATAATGGACGCCCTGGTTGCCGGTGTGCCAAGCCCTTTTTTCTCTGTTTCCGCATCAAACTCCCGGTTTCCGGCAGTCTCCATGGCAGATAACAGGGTATCCTCGCTGTAGGGTTTCGGCGGTGTTGTAAAATGCTCGGATACGCTTACCGTAACCGGATGGAACGTCTGGCCTTCTACCACATCAGGAAGGAAAAATTCCTCCCCTTCTTTCCGGCTTTTTACGCCTAAATGCTTACGGAACTCTGCTTCTATCGCTTTCCATCCTATTTGCTGAATGACTTTGCCTTTTGCCGTAAATATTTCCCCGGCACAGGATACAGTGATCTCTGTTTCCTGATAAATGTATTTCTGCGCCCCGGCACAAAGCAGCCGGACACTGATGAGCTGAAGGATGTCCTGTTCCCCTTTGGACAGCTCCTGCAGCTCATATGCCTTTAGCTCTGCCGTGGGGATAATCGCATGGTGATCTGAGACTTTGCTGTTATCCATCATGCGCTCTACGTCCGGCTCCAGCGGATAGAGAGAAGAAAAGCCATATTTCTCACACGCCATTGCAACCGCCTGCCGTGCAGTCTGCCCCATATCCTCTGTCAAATACTGGCTGTCTGTCCGGGGATATGTCACCATTTTTTTTTCATAAAGGCTCTGGGTAAAGTCCAGTGTCTCCTTTGCCGTATAGCCAAAATAACGGTTGCTCTCCCTCTGGAGCGTGGTCAGATCATACAGCTTCGGCGGAGAAACAGCCTTTTCCGTTGATACGCAGGATTCCGCCACGGCTGTCCCGCCCTCACAGGCTTCCTGCAGCCGCCGGACTTCTCCGGTGTCAAACAGCTTCTCTTTTACCGCCTCCAGCCCGCCGCAGTCGAAATGGAGGTTATAGTATTTCTCTTTCTGGAAATGGGTGATCTGCTCTCCCCGTTCCACCAACATTGCCAGGGTAGGCGTCTGTACCCGTCCTACTACCAGGCGTTTAAAATATTTCGTGGTGTAAGCCCTGGTAGCGTTCATCCCAATGAGCCAGTCCGCTTTCGCACGGCAGACCGACGCTTCGTAGAGGTTCCGGTATTCTGCGCCGTCTTTCAGGCAAGAAAATGCCTCCCGGATAGCAGAATCCTCCATAGAACTGATCCAGATCCGCTTGATGGGCAGACGGCTTCCGGACAGTTCATAAACCCGGCCAAAAATCAGCTCCCCCTCACGTCCGGCGTCACAGCCGTTGACCACATACTCCACATCCTTCCGGTTCAGCAGCTTCTTTAAGACTGCAAACTGCGTCTTTTTATCTTTCGCCACAGCCAGCCGCCATTCATCCGGCAGGATGGGAAGGTCAGTAAATTCCCACTTCTTATACTTTTCCCCATAGTCCTCCGGCGGCACATACTCCGCCAGATGCCCCAGGCACCAGCTCACCAGCCATCCGTTTCCTTCCAGATAGCCTTCCTGACGCTTCTTAGCCCCTAATACTTTCGCATAGGCCAGGGCCACGCTGGGTTTCTCCCCTAAAACCAAATACATCGGATACTCCTTTCCGGCTTTCGCCTGTATGAGAAAGGGCAGCCAATTCCCTGGCTGCCCCCTTCTAATACCTTTGCTTTCATCAACACTTATGCTTTATTATTTTCTTCCTCTGTGGAACCGTCCTCTTCCGGCTGATCTTCATTGACGTAAGTACCGCCGTCATAGAACTCCAAGTCCTCCCCGTCCTCCTGAGACTCCTCTTTCTTCGGCTTCACAACCTTAAAATAATAGCCGGCTCCAATCGCTCCCGCAGCCAGGACGCCAACTGCCAGGAGCGCCCCGGTATTCCTGCCGTCCTCCTCTTTCGGCTGTACCGGTTCTGATCCGGTTTCGCTCTCCGTCTCGCTTTCTGCCAACGCTTCCGTCTCCGGGATCACCACCTGAGGCACTTCTTCCGTCTTTGTCTCATCCAGAAACTCCGCCAGATCATTTTCATCCACCATGGAGAGCATATAGACATTTTCCGTATTGCTGGATCGGTCTAGCACTAAAAAGAACGTGTTTCCATTTTTTGTCTGTATCGTCAGAAATTCTTTCGTTCCATCCCCCGTCTTATCATCCAGCACTTCCCCGTTTCCCGGAATGGAAAAAGGCGTTTCCCCGCCCTGTGTTTCCTCCTGGGGCGTCCCTTCCGTCTGCCCCGCAGCCTCCTGCTCCGGGATCACTGTCCCTTCGTTTTCTGATATCGGTTCTGTGGCTGCCTCTGTCTGCTGTGGGTCTGGCACATAAGCAAAAGCTGTCGTGGCGGTGGAGGAAAAGATGCCTCCCGCCACCGCAAGCGCCATTACCCAGCGGTTAAATTTCTTCATGCTTCCTGTCCTCACTTTCCGGCGCTGTCTCCTGCGCCTTTTCTTCCATATCTTCTTCCGGCTCTATGCCGTCTTTCCCGTCTGTTTCTTCTGGCCCCTCTGCCATGATGGGAATAGAAACTGTCCCATCCTGAATCCCTTCCAGAAGCTCTAACATCTGGTGGCTGTCCAGCTTCATGGAGCGGATGGTTTTTATAATCTCCTCATTCTCAAGCTGTTCTGCCAGCAGTTTCAGTTCTTTTAAATGTTCCTGCCACTCGTCGATCTTCTTCTCCGTTTTCTGGATCTCATCCAAAACCCGGTGCAGCTTCCGGTTCATGCCTTACACCTTCCTTCTAAAAAAAATTTATCCATGGATGCGTCCAAAGGCCAGGAAATGCTCCTGCCAGTAGGACGATGCTATACTGGTATACTGGATAGGGTTCCCGCAGTGGATCATCATGTTATCGCCCACATAGATCCCCACATGGCTTGCCCCCGGCGTATCGTAAGTCCCCTGGAAAAAGACCAGGTCTCCCGGCTTTGCTTCCGACGTGGAAACCTGGGAACAGTATCCCATCAATCCGTCTGTAGTCTGCCTGCCGATATTCCAGCCATTGCCGCAGTTATTGATCACCCAGCTCACGAAGCCTGAACAATCGAAACTGGTAGACGGGGAACTGCCGCCCCACACATAGGGATACCCCAGATACTTTTCCGCCTCATGGATCATGTTGGCAAATTTCTGGTCGGTCAGGGCTTCTGCCGGAATCTCATAGCCAAAATCACCACCCCCGCCTGGAAGGGTTTCTGTATCGAACAGATAATCCCTGTTTCCATATGTGCCGTTATACAAGTCATACCGGCCTTCCTCATTCTCATCCATCAGCTCCCGCAGCACGGCGTCCAGCCCATGGTTAGTGAGTGTCACATCCAGACGGTTCACTTCCTGTGTGGTTGTCACTTCCACTTCCTGGCTTCCATTATCGTCCGCAATATAAGCTTCCCAGGTCTGGTGCCCGTGGGCAGATGCAGCGGCATGGTCGCTGTAATATACATCAAACTGTACCCCGTACCGGGCGAAAGCACCCGTATCCTCCACCACATACTCTACGCCATTCATAATGACTTTTGTTCCTATTGGCACAAAAGGATTAGAAGCATCCACGGCAATGGTATGGTTGGCTGTGGGATAGACACCACTTGCCGTAGGACCGCCGGCCCATTGCCCGCAGCAGATAGAACAACTGCAGTAACCGCTGGTTACGACCTGCCCCAAGGATTCCCCCACCCGCACCATTTTTGTTTCTGTCACGGTTTCCCGTGTGCTTTCCGTGGCAATGCTGTACTGGCGCTGAAAAATTTCCTCCACTTCATCCTTTACCTGTTCATAGGTAAATTCCCCATATTTTGCAGAAAAGTAAGAAATCAGGTGATACGGGTTGTGAGAGATTTCATCAATCTGATAGCGGTACTCGTCATATCCGGGATAGCGGCTTTCCATGCTGTTGATCTGTTCGTTCAGCGCCGCCTCCAGCGCAGAATACGCATCCTCCACTGCATAAATATCCTCGTCCGTACTCCCATAAGTGGTACTGGCAATGGTAGAAGCCGCTCCACCCTGGATGGAAGCGCCGCAGCTTGCCATCAGGGAAGCGATCATCACAAAGAACAGCATGGCTGCCGCCGCAATGCCCAGGATGCCTTTACTCCTTGCAAACACAGAAGAAGCCACGCTCCTTGCTTTAGAAGCAATGGTCTGCGTGGCTTTTACTGTCCCTGCCGCTGTCTTTTCTCCTTTTTTCGCTGCCCGGTACGCTTTCTGATACTGGCGTTTCTGCCAGAACTTCTGCAGGATTCCCTTTTTGGCCTGCTCTGCGCTCTTTACCGCCTGCGCTGTTATCTCACCGCCTTCCTGTGCTGTCTCATACAGAAGGCTTCTTGTCCCCCTTTCAAGGTAACCGGCTTCCTGAAGGCGGACGTTTCTCTTATGGAGGCCACGGCTTGTCCGGTGCATGGCATAACGGAGGGCGCTTTCTGTCATCAGCTCTGCCCGGTGGACTCCTTCCACGGCAGTGTTTTCCTGCTCTGCTTCATGGGTTTTTCCATGGACGTAAACAGCGGCGGAACCTGCCGCCGCTGAAACTGCCTTCTTTGAAATCCCCATACCGGCCCCACGCACCATGCCGTTTCCTTCATCCCCAAAGGATAAACGCTTCGCCTTCTTCTGTTCTTTCTGGATCTGCTCCCGTTTGGTTTTCCCTTTGATCTCCTCCCGGAAGTCCTCCATGGCGGCGGCATCCTCCGGTTTCCCTCGCCCTTTCCGGGCATACTCCTGCACCAGCTTTTTCTTCCGCAGGTGGGAAACCTCTGACACGGATTCCAACAACACTGACGTATCGGACGGATGCCCCCGGATGTTTCCGGAGCGGAAGGACTGCTCCCGGATACTGTCATGGGCGGCAGATGCCGGATTGTCCTCCCCGGCAGGCTCCGTCTGTCCCGGTTCTGCCGTATTCCCTGTCACAGAACCGGGAAGGATTGCAGGATTAGTTCCGGCTAAATCGCCTGTCTCTACGTTCTCCCTGCCGGCGGCATGAGGAGAAATATCCACTGGCCGCCCTGCCTCCGTCTGATTCTTTAATTTCTGCCTTCGTTTCCTGCCCTCTGATGGTTGCTCCGGCTCTTTCTCCTGCCGGGAGAAGGAAACATCCTCTGCCTGTTTTAGCAGTATCCGTTCCTCCCGCTCCCGGTGGCTGACACGGACAGTCTCCCCATTGTACAGGTTTTCCTCCGTCAGTCCGTCCCGGTTCATCTTGCGGACAGTTTTATCCCTGGCTTTGTATTCCTGATCCTGCATATACAGTTACCACTCCCCATTCTTTTCAAACACTGTTAATAATTCTTTATCATGATCTCCAGGTAATCTCCCATAGTGCTGCAAGAAGCCATGTTGTTCTGCCTTACCATTGGCACAATAGAGAATTGTTGATACAATGTCCGGATAAAAGGACAATCATTGTATGTCAGTAAAAATTTTCCTTTTAAACTTACAAGAACCTCTTTTAGCCGCAAATGGTCTTTTTCACTGAAAGAATCCCTATAATACTTTTCTGCTTGAAAATATGGTGGATCAAGATAGAAAAAGGTATCTTTTTTGTCATAAAGGATAAGCAGTTTCTCAAAGTCCATCTGCTCAATCACAGTATTTTTCAATCTTTCCTGAAACTGTTCTAAATTTCTGACCGTATTAACCAATGATACCCTTGCTCCGCTGAAATCCTGCAGCTTTGCCCCGAAACTACATTTAATTAGCACAAAAAACCGGGCTGCTCTCTGTATATCCGTCAAGTCTGGATTTTGATAATTGTGCAAGGCGTCCTCAAAAAATTCACGGGAAACAAGGCACCACTTTAGTTCCTCCTGCAGTGCCTCGCCATGATATTTTATGCACCGGAAAAGATTTACCAGGTTATGGTTCCTGTCGTTATATACTTCCACTCTGTTGTCTCTTTCTCTTGCAAACAGCAACCACGCAGCTCCTCCAAACACTTCCACATATCTTGTGTAGTCTTCCGGAAACTCTGCTAAAATCTGTTTTCTTAGAAGTCTCTTTCCGCCTACCCATTTAATACAACTGTTCATTCCGTCCGCTTCCTCCCTTCCTGTTGCTCCAGGTCAGATACTTTGGTTGTCATCAACGAATACAGACGCAGGGACTTATCGAACTTGTCCTTAAAGGGGATAATGGTGCTTCCATAAAAGATCAGCCCCTCTCCCTCCCCGCTGTTCGTCACATAAGATAGCTGATGAGGTGATATGTTGAGCTGTTTCGCTAAGATCTGCCGATCTCCCGCTGCCTGGTTAAGCATATAAATAAAATCCGAGTTTTCAAAAATGTTCTCAATTTCCCGGCTGGCAAGCAGGTCTTTAATGTTCTGTGTGATGCCTGTGGGAATGCCGCCCCACTTACGGAAACGCTTCCAGATCTCCACGGAATAAGCTGCTGTCTGCTCCTCTTTTAAAAGAAGATGGAACTCGTCTATATAGTACCGGGTAGACTTATGCGCCGCCCGGTTGACTGTCACACGGTTCCACACCTGATCCTGAACAATCAGCATCCCCAGCTTTTTCAACTGTTTCCCCAGGTCTTTGATATCAAAGCAGACGATCCGGTTGTTCAGCTCCACGTTGGTACGGTGGTTAAATACTTTTAAGGAACCGTTGACGTAGATTTCCAGAGCTGTAGCGATCCGCTGTGCCTGCACTTCTTTCTGCTGACGCAGACAATCATAGAGATCCCCCAGAATGGGCATATTTTCCGGCACCGGCGCTTCAAAATATTTCTGATACACCAATGGTAAACAGCGGTCAATCACCGACTTTTCCTCCGCTTCAATCCCGTTGCGGCTCCCCATGATCAGCTCACACAGGGATAGGATAAAATCACTCTTAAATCCCAGCGGGTTATCATCATCTGAGTAATCCAGGTTGATGTCCATGGGATTGATATAGTCATGGCTTGTGGGGGAGATATGGATTACCTGCCCACCCAGGGCATTGACCAGGGGATAATATTCCCCCTCCGGATCTCCGATAATAATATCGTCCTGGGTAACAAAAAAGGCGTTAGTAATCTCCCGCTTTGCCGAAAAGGATTTTCCAGAGCCAGGTGTTCCCAGGATCAGGCCGTTTGGATTTTTCAGCTTCTTCCGGTCAACCATAATCATGTTGTTGGAAAGGGCGTTCAAGCCATAGTAAAGGGATTCCCCTTCCATAAATAATTCCTGGGTTGTGAAAGGCACAAAAATAGCCGTAGATGTGGTGGTCAGCGCCCGTTTTATAGGGATCAGGTTCAATCCCAGCGGGAGACTGCTCATCAGCCCCGGCTCCTGCATATAATCCAGACGGCGCAGGGAACAGTTATATTTCTGCGCAATGCCCGCCGTCTGGAATACCGCATTGTCTAATTCCTGCTTCGTCTTTGCCGTATTCAGAAATACAATCGTCACCAGGAACATCCTCTCATTTCTGGACTGGAGATCTTCCAGGAGGCGCTTTGCTTCCCCGCCGTAAGTATTCAAATCCGACGGGATAATGTCCATATCGTATCCGGAACGCACTGCCTTTTTCTGCTCCTCGATCTTCATCCGGTTAATGTCCGTCACCTTGCTTTTCACCAGTTTGATGGCTTTCATCTGGTCTAAAGACTGGATATGCAGGTTGACGATCAGGTTCCTGTCCATATCCAGAAATTCCGCCAGCATCCGGTCAGTCAGCTCCGGGGCCAGGATCTGCAGGTAGGACACTGCCCCGATGGTATTCCCCATCATAAAATCTTTCCCACTCTTAAACAGGAAACTTGTAGGGGCGATAAAGTCCTTTGTCCCCATGCCGGAACGCATTACCTGGTCGAAAGAAAACTGGAAAGGCACTTTCTCCTCCGGGTTAAATGTCTCGTACATGATCTGCAGACGCTCCCGGCCATCCAACGGGTAAGCGGACACGCCAAGCACTTTGAAGTTATTCAGGATGTCTGTCTCGATCCGCTCCAGCTTCGGCTTTGCCTCCCGGATATTTTCCGCTTCCACGCCAAAGGTAATGTACTTCGTCCGCACCAGGCCGTTATTGCCTTTGGCAAGCTGATTTTTCAGCATTTGTGCGTATTCCATGCGCACATCATCAAAAGCGTCATGCCGGGGCTTGATCTGGATGACCGATTCAAATTCCTTCATGTTGCTGTGGTGGTTGATGAACGACAACTGGAAATGGATACTGCTGTCAAAGTAATTGAGGAAATCACACCAGTTTTCAAAAATAGCATTTTTGTCCTCATTCTGTGCCAACTGATAGTTAATGTCGTAAAAACGGATGGTTTTGGAATAATATTTATCCTGCACCCGGCAGATTCCATCCCTTGCCATTTCCCGGTAGGGAATGGACTTCTGGGCGGACAGACGCTTCTCCTCTGCCTTTTTATCTGCTTTCTTCTTTGCCCCGTTCACGGTACTACTCACAGCTTTCTGGCGGGCAGCATGTTCCGGATAGGGCTTTCCCGGTCTTTGGACACCCCGCTCAACGGATGCGCTTTTCTGTCGCTGCGCAGGCTTGCGTTTCTCTCTTTTTTCTGCTTTCTTCCGGGCCTTTTCCTCCCTTGCTGCCTGCTTTTTTGCTGCTTTCTTTGCTTTTTTCTCATAGCGGGACAGCCTGCGGTACTTCCTCTTTCTCCGCTTATCGACTACGATTTCTTCTCTTTTTCCCAAGATGATCCCCTCCTTTCCTGTCTTTCCAGACAGTCTCCGGCGGCTCCATTTCATAAAAGTTCTCCACCTCATACCTGCGGACAGCAGGCTTTAAGAATTTCACCGTCACGATATTCCACAGGATTTTCTCCAGGGGAAGCCCGTCTCTCTCATACATGGCAAACATAAATGCCGGAAGCATGAGAAGCACCATGCCGGTGGCGGCGTTGGTGGTTCCGATCCACTCCCGTGTGAGAAAATAAAAAGGCAGCCCGATGGCCGCCGCTGCTGACAGACAGATGAGCTGTCTTTTTGTCAGGTTCAAGACTACTTTGTTTTTTACTTTCGTCAGGTCTTTTGGTACACTGACAAACGCCATAAAATCACATGCCGGAGAAACTTATCCGCTGCAGTCTGCACATTTCTCCGGCTGCTCCTTTCCTCTGTTTTCCTGCAAATTTTCCATATCCAGGGAGCTTTCTACTTCATTTCCCCATACATCCCATCCAACGGACTGCCGCCTTGCAAACAGTTCAATCCGGGGAAGATCCCCCATCAGTTCTACAATACGCTTCCTGGCTTCTTCCGGTTTCTTGCTATGCTCCTGCAAAGGGCTGACAATAAGCTGGAATACTTTTTTTGATATTCTTTTCGGCTTTCCTCTTACTGCCAAAAGACAGATTTCCGCATTGGATCGAGTCCAGTATCCTAAGCCAAAGAAATACCCTTTTCCTGATTTATTCTGCTTGATCCAGACAAAGGCAACTGTCTTGTAGCAAAATCCCCATGCTTTGATTACTTTGAACGCTTCTGGTAATTGAGGGAATGTCACCCACAAAAACAGCGCACAATCCTTATCGCAGATTTCCTGTACCGGCAGACTGCAGATTTCTTCTATCCCCATTGTAGAGTAATGATTCTCCGCAACTCCCTGCCCTTTTTTCATCTCATATCGCCATGGCGGATCGGCATAAATAATGTTGTATTTCTTCTGTTCCATCCCGTCGCCTCCTAATGCGCATTGAAGATCGAGCGGCTTAAACTTGCCGTTTTCATCAGGCTGAAACAGAGAATTACCGTATAAGCCGCTATTCCGAAAAGGGCTGAGTGCATGTTGTCGGAGATTTCAATGGTAGATACCAGCACCGCATAAATGCCGACGCACACCATCATGAAAAATCCCTGGAATCCCAAGGCTAAAAGCCCACGGAAATAGTTGTTTCCCACCTGCCCCCATTCCCGGTTGGAAAGGGTGGCAAAGGGGATCGGCGCAACCGAGGTGTAAAGTAGGGTAAGAACCCGGCGCCTTGCCATATTGCTATGGTAGGTTTCCGAGAACT
>CALIZJ010000168.1 GCA_938028845.1 uncultured Blautia sp. | reverse complement strand
TTCCCTACACGACGCTCTTCCGATCTTTCATTGCTTTCAATAATAATCAATCAGCTAATACAACTAATCAATAACAAATATTAAGCTGAAATGCAATCAGGATACGGCAAAACGCTTTAATTTGCGGCAAATCATTCTTTGCCGCAGTGAATATAATAAGATTTTTCTGTTTAATGATAGAAATACATAAAATTTCTGCTGACCGATGAATCTTGGTCAGCAGGCTCAGAATTCCGAGAGTTTTTCGTATCTTTCAGAATAGGATAGACAGAGTATCGATTTCCACTCATTTCCTCAAATCCCATCTATCTTTCTATTGAAAACAAACAACTGTTCTGGTACAATAAAGTAAACAAATGTTCTAAAAAATATCAAACACATATTGAATATGTTAGGGTCAGGACAGGCAGGTGAGAAAAGATATGCATAAAGACAGAACCTATATCTGTATTGATCTAAAATCTTTCTATGCGTCAGTAGAATGCCGGGAAGAAAGGCTGGATCCAATGACGACGAATCTGGTGGTTGCGGACGGAAGCAGGACGGAGAAAACAATCTGTCTTGCGGTCTCTCCTGCTTTGAAGTCGTATGGAATTTCAGGAAGGCCCAGGCTTTTTGAGGTCATACAAAAGGTAAAGGAGATTAACCAGGAAAGAAGACTAAAAGCGCCGGAAGGGAAATTTACAGGAGCTTCTTCAGATATAAAAGAATTAGAAGCCCATCCGGAGCTGGAATTATCTTATATAACCGCGCCTCCCAGAATGGCGCTTTATATTGCATACAGCACCAGGATCTATCAGATCTATTTAAAATATGTAGCGCCGGAAGACTGTCATGTTTATTCTATCGATGAGATCATGATGGATGTGACAGAGTATTTGAAGTGTTATGGCATTACTGCCCGTGAGCTTGCCGGAAGGATCATTTTGGATATTTTGGAAGAAACAGGGATTACCGCCACGGCAGGGATCGGAACGAATCTTTATCTCAGCAAGGTAGCTATGGACATTGTGGCAAAGCATACCAAACCGGATAAAAATGGAGTACGGATCGCCTGGCTTAACGAACTGGCATACAGAAAGCTTTTATGGACCCATCAGCCCATCACTGACTTTTGGCGGGTGGGCAGAGGATACGCGAAGAAACTTGCAGAATACGGAATGTTCACCATGGGCGACGTGGCGAAATGTTCTCTGGGAAAACCAGGGGATTATTATAACGAAGATCTGCTGTACAAACTTTTCGGCGTCAATGCCGAGCTTTTAATCGACCATGCCTGGGGCTGGGAGCCCTGTACCATTAGAGATATTAAAGAATATAAGCCGGATTCTAACAGTGTGGGAAGCGGGCAGGTGCTCCATTGCCCTTACCCCTGGGAGAAGGCGCGGCTGGTGGTGCAGGAAATGACGGATCAGCTTGTGCTGGATTTAGTGGACAAACATCTTATGACAGATCAGATCGTTCTTACGATAGGCTATGACATAGAAAATTTAAAGAAACTGAAAGGAAAGAGCGCTTATCAGGGAGAAGTGACAGTGGACAGGTACGGAAGAAAGGTTCCCAAACATGCTCATGGAACCGTAAATTTAGGAGAATGGACTTCCTCTGGGAAAACTGTCACAGAAGCTGTTTTAGGTCTGTATGACAGGATTACAGATAAGGGACTGCTTGTGCGGAGGGTGACCCTTAGTGCAAACCATGTGCTGGACGAAGATTGTGTGGTCAGGGAACAGACATTCGAACAGCTTACTCTTTTTACTGACTATGAGGCGCTGGAAAAAGAGCGGAAGAAAAAGGAAGAAGAGGCCATGCGGGAGAGAAAGATTCAGGAAGCCATGCTGGAGATTAAAAAGAAATTTGGGAAAAATGCTGTTTTAAAAGGCATGAACCTTTTAGAAGGAGCTACAGCCATGGACAGAAACAGGCAGATTGGAGGACACCGGGCATGAAAAGACATTTGATGAGCCAAAAAGACAGACATCGCTACGATGAGATCCTGTATCTTCCCCATCATGTTTCGTCTGTCCATCCCCCTATGCCGGTAAGAGACAGGGCGGCTCAGTTTGCCCCTTTTGCAGCTCTTACAGGACATGGAGAGGCGGTAAAAGAGACAGCCCGTCTGACTGAGAAAAAAATAGAACTGGATGAAGACTGCAAAGAGACTTTAGACAGAAAACTCAGCGCAATCCAGGAAAAGACAAAGGAGTCCCCATCCATTCGTGTCACATATTTTGTACCCGACGGAAAAAAGGATGGGGGCACCTATAAAGAAGCAGTGGGAAAAGTAAAAAAGATAGACGGGTACAGGCGCTGGCTTCTTTTCGGGGACGGAAGGAAGATCCCATTAGACGAGATTTTAGAGATTGAGGAAGAAAAGGGATAATTTTCTATACATCTTTCCCAAATTGTTTTATACTGATACATAATGATAAAATATCTGTTAAGAGGCTGCCTGTATCGTTTGGGTAAAGGCAGTAAATGACAAGAAAGGCGAAAGATATGGGGGAAGAGAAAAAGGAATATTCTCTGCTTCTTCTGGCAGGAGGAAAAAGCAGCAGAATGGGACAGGATAAGGCCGCGCTTTCCTACGAAGGGCTCTCTTTTTTGGAAAATCTTCTTAAAAAAGCAGAGCGTGCGGGAATAAAGGAAAAATATCTTTCCGGTCACGAAACCTCTTTAAAAGGAATACACTGTGTTCCCGACAACTATAAAGACAGAGGACCATTGAGCGGGATGCAGGCATGTATGAAACAGATGGATACGCCATACTGCCTGGTATTGCCCGTAGATGTACCTCAGCTTCCTGTACAGGTAATGGAGGGGCTTATAACTTTCCATAAAAAACTGCGTAAAGAGGGAGGAAAAGAAATACCCCTTCTTCTTTCCCATGGAGGAAGAGAAGAACCTTTGATCGGTATTTATCCTACGAAAATGGCGGATATGATCGAGGAGACGATAAAAGAAGGGGCGGCCTCCGTATTCTCCGTATTAAGAAAATGGGGATATGGCACCTGTCAGGTGGAAATGGAAGAATGGCAGGGAGAAAATATTAATACGCCTCAGACTTACCAGGAGATTTTAAAGCATGAAACGGGAAACTAGGAAGCAAACTTCCAAATTTATCTGGATGACCCAGGGAATGTGTCAGTAAGGAGGAAAAAATGGAAACAGAAATCACACTGGAACAGGCGCTGGCTCTTATTGGAAAACAGGCAGCAAAGATCCAGGAAATAGAGGAAAAGGAAATTCAAAAAGCGGGCGGTCATGTTTTGGCAGAGAATATTTATGCACCCTTGGATAATCCGCCTTTTCCCCGGTCGCCGGTGGACGGCTATGCGGTAAATGCCGCAGACTTAAGGGGGGCATCCAAAGAAAGTCCAGCAGAATTAAAGGTGGCAGGCTGTATTTATGCCGGCGGTGACGGACAGTCCTATAAGGCGGAAAAAGGAGAGGCTTATAGGATCATGACAGGGGCACCGTTCCCTCAGGGAACGGATACGGCTGTGAAACAGGAAGATACGGATTACGGAGAAGAAACAGTCCATATTTATAAAGAACAGAACCCTTATGACAATTATTGTTTCCAGGGAGAGGATTATAAAAAGGGGACACTCCTTT
>CALIZJ010000167.1 GCA_938028845.1 uncultured Blautia sp. | reverse complement strand
ACGTGTACCTGCGGATGGAGGACGGCTCCGGCAGTGTGGGGATCGGGGACTGCATTGCTTCCATCAGCGGCCAGGCCATGGCAGCCGCGGCAGCATGGGACGGCAGGATTGATATTGAGGAAACGGCGGCTCTGTTTTCTGTGAGCGGCGGCCTGCAGGGGAAGAGTGTGACGGATGTGATGGCAGTAGAAACGATGGAACTGGTGCAGAAAAGTTACTCAGATACACTGACAGCAAAGCCGAAGATCGGGGCGTTCTGCCGGCCGGTGACGCTGCCGGTATCCAGTGACGCAGAATGATGGGAGGGAAATAGACATGATCTTAAAAGGCGTGATGACAATCGAACTGACAGACGCGAATACCGGGGCGGTGGAAACGGTTACGGAGGAGAACATGATTACAGAGTCCGTCAATAATATCCTGGGGTTAAACCCTATGGGTATCTTTTACGCGGCAACCGGGGAGTATGACGATGCGGTCCTCTGGAACGGGAATCTTCTTCCCATCTGCCCCAACTTGATCGGCGGCATCCTGCTCTTTTCTGAAGCGCTGGCGGAGGATGAGGAACTGCTGTATGAAAGCTCCGACAACCTGCCGGTGGCCTACGCTTCCAACAATGTCAATTCTACGGCGAACCTGGCCAGGGGGAGCCTGAACCTGACGGAGAGCATGGCGCTCAGCAATGGATATAAGTTTGTGTGGGAATTTACGCCCAACCAGGGCAACGGGACGATCGCAGCGGTGGCGCTGACCAGCGCTTTGGGCGGACAGAATGGTTTTGGAAGCCTTGTGGGGGATGCCAGCGCCTTCCTTCAGTTAAAGGCTGCGGATATCGGGGCAATCCCGGATGCCAACAAGATGGTGCTGTTTGAGGTAGTGGAGATGGATTTCGAGAACAGCCTGCTGTATTCCATCACCTTTGAGAATGCGGGCGTCCGGATCCGGAAGCTGCGGATCCCGGTGTTTTCCATCGGGCTGAATGAGAAGCTGGACGATTCCACTTATACCGTCCTGGATGATGAGGTGCTGACGCCGGAGACCTTTGAATTTCTGGGAAGCTATACCAAGTACGGGGAATTCATGGACGGGCAGGATGGATACTGGTACGGGTTTTCCAATGAGGGAAATTCTTCCGGGGATGCTGCGATGCTCTGGATCAAGATTTCCAAAACGGATTATTCCTTCACTGAGGGGCAGTGGACGCTGTCCAATGCCAAGCTGATGGATGTGGGGAACCGGGAGAACGGCACCTTTGCGGAGCGTGTGGTGAAATGCTGCGTCCGGGGCGGGTATCTGTATGTGCCAGCCTATGACAAGACGGGAATTTATAAGATCAGCCTGTCCAATTCCACGGATGTGACGCTGATCAATTTCGGATTTACCTCTAAGTGGAAGCCCCTTTGTGAGACCGGCTCCTGTGAGCTGTATATGACTTTGATCGGGGATTTGATTGTAGGCGGAGATTTTCAGATCACAGCGGAGGATACGGTGATCCAGACCCAGGGAAGTGTGCGGCTCAATAACGCCGCAACTCCCCTGTTCCAGTACAAGAATTTCCTGTTTGGATGGGGCGGCAGCTATGGGAATGAGTACCGGACGGTTTATCTGCTGACGCCGTACCTGGCATCCATCAATAACCTTTCCTCAGCGGTGGTGAAGACGGTGGATAAGACTATGAAGATCACCTACACGCTGACGGAGGAGTAAGGGGGATTAGCGGCGGCGCTTTGGGGAGTCCCCGGAGATGAGGATGTATTCCTGCTGTGGCTCTGCTACACGCTGGAGTTCCTGGCCTTCTTTTTCCAGCCGGAATTGGAGGCTTCGGATTTCAGCGGCTTTGCTGTCCAACTCCTTCTGGGCCTCTCTGTGCTGTTTTTCAGCCAATTCCGTTTCGGTCATCGGGCGGATACACAGGGAACCTTCCCCATATTCGACCACAATGGTACTTGAAATGGATAAAAAAATCCTAAATAAAATGATGAATCAGGAGGAAAAAATATGGCATTAAGAGGAAGAATACGTTATAAAGCAAAGATAGGAAATAAATATTGCCCGTAATAAGAGGATGGTGATGCTAAAGCAAAAATTTAATTATACTGATGGGAAAACATACAATTGTATTAATCCAGGAACAGCTACTATTAACAAAGATGAGGATTACTGTATAAAGACATATATACAGGTTAAACTTGAGGAATGAGCAAATAGGACAAGTATATTTATGTTACAGCCCTGGAGATATTCCAGGTAAATACGACATAGGAAATGGGGGAAATCTGTGGAAAGAAAAAGGTGTGATAAAGTATATGGATTTACTGTTAGGGCAACTGTTGCTGAAGGACCAGCTATATAATAATTAAATGCATAACAGCGGGAAGAGCAAGTGTATGAATTAATTACTTGTATCATTGTAAATCTTCGTGTATAATCTCATTTTTGGAAAAGATACGGCTCAAGCCTTTAAAATAAGGCTCTGAGCCGATTTGTCTATATAGGGTATACTCCCCGTTTTTCGCCTTTTTGAAAAAAATTTTTAATACCGGAGAATACGCCGTATTTGTACCTGTGTACGGTATTTATTGTTCAGATCTTTATGGAATACTTCACCGCAGCTTTTGATCACTTCATCAAAATATAAAAATTGATATAGTCCGGTATCGATCTTTGTACAATTGTATTTTCTGAGACTATCCAGTATCCTGCCGACAGGGTATTTATGCCCCAGCTTTGCCTGCAGCAGGCGGATCAGTACCAAAGCTGTAAAACAAGTAGAAAAATGGGCATCTATATGTTCATTCGTTGAAACATAGACGGGCCTTGAACGGAAATCCGATTTTGAAATCTTAAAAGTTTCCTCAATCTTTGCCAGCCCCCGATAGATCTCACGCATTTCAAGATCTGTCAGCTCCAGCTCACTTGTGACGATAGAATAATAACCGTCATAAAGTTCCTGCTCCCGGATTTTTTCTTCATCCAGTTCTAATATCTGACCTTCTACAATCTCACCCGTTGTTTTATCAAATGCGATATTTTTTACATAAGCTGCACTCCCGGCAGATGTCACCTTATCATATTTCTTGGGATGTTTGATCAGATCTTTTGCACGTGCGATCATGGCGTCCCGGTCAGCTTTTTGTTTCTTTGCATATTTTTCAGAATAGTAGGCCATCTGCTTCTGGTCAACACGTACAGTTTTCTTTGAAGGTTTCTTGCTGCCCGGCTTTGTCACATTTACATGCAGCTCCTTTGGATGGATGCGGGATTTGTGTATAAAAGAAATTTTATTTCCTTCTTCATCCAGGAGCTCCTGTTTCTGGTATCCGCCCGAAATCACCCACGCTTTGAATTCAGCATCCGCACCACGGACAGACTGCCCATACACATAGCCATCACGGGGATTATAGTCCCCTTTGTTGTCGCCATTGATCCAATAAATGTTGTCCGATGTGTTCAGGCCACGGTCTGCAACGAAGATCGTACGGCTGTCTGAAAACTCGTTTTTTACCCGGTTTATGATCGGCCGCATATGGACTTTTTCAGATTCATTTCCAGGGGAAAGGTCATATGCAAGAGGGATGCCGTTCCGGTCCATAAGCAGTCCCATTTCGACAATGGGATCTGGACGGTGGTTTTTTTCCGGTCCACGCTTCCGGTACTTCGGCTCAGCTTTGTTTCCTTCCTTATCGACCGGATTTCCGTCTTCGTCCAGTGTATCGACATCTGGACGTCCGATATCAAAGTAATAATTCGTACAGTCGAAATAAGAAACAGACAGATCCCGTTCACAGACGCTCTCTGAATGGTCAAAGATCCATTTTTGGAGAGCAGACTGGTTTCTGGCGATGATATCAAGGGAATAATAGATATCATCCAGTGAAAAGCCTTTAAAATCCTCAAAAAATATGCTGCGGTTATCAAAGGCCTTTTTCTTGGAACCGGGATAAAGGATCCGGGAAAACACAAGAAGCCGGAAGATCTGGTCAATGCTGTATTTAACGGAGAGGCCCCGGGTTTTCCAATTCCAGAACTTATCAAGCTCAAGTTCCTTATACAGTTCTTTTAGGATGCCATAGCCGACATTCTTCAGATTATCCTCCCGGACCTCCATCGGGGCATCCAGGTCAATTGTCAGAGAAATGCTCCTGTTTTTCTTTTTCTCCAATGTACGCTGTTCACAAACTGCTTTAAAGTGGGCGACAGGATCATCATATATTTTCTTAAGATCGTCCAGACGTCCCAGACTTTCGATCATTTTGCTGCGGACACGAGGTTTCCCTGTGGCAGGATCTTTATCGTAATAAGTCTCGTAGATATATAAGCGGGAAACCCCTTTTGCAGTGATGGTTTTTACATGCATAAAAATCTCCTCCTGTTGTAAGTATAGCATAAAAGCTGGTATAAATCAACATAACCTATATAGAAAATATATTATGTTGACAAAAAAATATCCGTCAACCACAAGGATTGTCGGAATTGTTTTAAGGAGCTATATTCCAAACTCAGGAGAAAAATCATGGTTAAATTGTCAATTATAAAAAGAAAACAAAAATTATTAACTTAAATATTGGTTATATAAGACTTATTCTTGCGAATAAACCCGCAATCCTCTATAATGTTCTTAATAAATAAAATACAGGATAATTTACAAAAAATAGCCGGTATAAGAAAACAAGGTGAAAACGCAGGAATCAGACGAAAGGAGACAGAAACATGAAGCTTTCATTAAACGGCATCAAAAGGAGAGAAGACTGGGAAGCAGCAGGAATTAAACTTCCTGGATACGATGTGGAACAGGTAGCGCAAAATGCTAAAAAAGCGCCGCGCTGGGCGCATTTTGGAATTGGGAATATTTTTCGTATTTTTATCGGTAGCATAGCAGACGGCATGCTGGAAAAAGGAGATTTGGATACCGGCCTTACCTGTATTGAAACTTTTGATTATGATGTGGTGGATAAGATATACCGCCCATATGATAATCTTGGAATCAGTGTGATTCTTCTGGGAGACGGAAGAAGAGACTATAAAGTACTTGGTTCTATGGGCGAAGCGGTGAAGGCCCAGTACAGCGATGCTGCCCAGTGGAACCGCCTTAAAGAAATTTTTTCTTCCCCTTCCCTGCAGATGGTTTCCTTTACCATTACAGAAAAGGGTTATGCACTGACTAATGCCAGCGGAGAATACTTCCCCTATGTACAGGCGGATATAGAAAATGGTCCTGAAAAGGCAGTGGGCGCTATGGGTGTACTTACGGCAATGCTTTTAGAGCGTTACCGCAAAGGCAGAACGCCTCTGGCATTGGTTTCTATGGATAATTGTTCCCAGAATGGCAGTATGCTGCGAAGCTCTGTTTTGACCATGACAGAAGAATGGGAAAAGAGAGGATTTGTAGAAGAAGGATTTGCGGCTTATGTGAATGATGAAAATGTGATTGCTTTTCCATGGACCATGATCGATAAGATCACACCCCGTCCTAACCCGAACATTGCCGCAGATCTGGAGGCTTTGGGCGTGGAAGATATGCAGCCGGTAGAGACTGGAAAACGTACATACATCGCTCCTTTTATCAATGGGGAAGATCCTCAGTACCTGGTAATCGAAGATCGTTTTCCTAACGGCCGTCCGCCCCTGGAAAGAGGAAAGGGCGTCTATCTGGGAACCCGCGATACAGTAAATAAGTCTGAACGAATGAAAGTAACCGCTTTATTGAATCCGGTTCATTCTGCGCTGGCTCCTATAGGTGTCCTGCTGGGAGAAGAGTATTTTGCAAATATGCTGAATCATGATCCGAAGATGATGAAGCTGGGAAAAACAGTGGCTTATACGGAGAGCCTTCCTATGGTACCGGATCCCGGTATTATACATCCAGAGGAGTTTGCAGAGGAGCTGTTTACGAATCGCTTTGTAAATGAGTATCTTCTGGATACCAATCTTCGCATTGTTACAGACGAATCCCAGGGATTAGGCGTACGTTTTGGAGAAACCATCAAGGCGTATACTGAAAAATACGGAAGCGCTGAAAGACTCACAGGAATTCCTCTCGGTATCGCCGGATGGCTGCGTTATATGATGGCTGTGGATGATGAGGGAAATTCCTATGTCCTGGCACCGGATCCCATGACAGGGGAGATCACAGAGGCGCTGAAAGACATTGTGATCGGACAGCCAAATACTCTGAAGGATCAATTAAAACCGATTCTTTCCAATGAAAAGATTTTCTTTACAGATCTGTATAAAAATGGTCTGGGCGAAAAGATCGAAGGCTTTTTCCGGGAGATGATCGCCGGAAAAGGGGCGGTAAGAGCCACTATTGATAAGTACATGTAATCTGTACCAGAGAGACTTTGTTATAATTAGGAAAAAGGCAGTCACCATTTGGCGGCTGCCTTTTTTAAGAGCAAATCTGTATTTCCGGGATTTACTTCAGTTTTCCATGGAAAACTGACTGTTGTAAAGATTGGCATAAAAGCCTTGTTTGGCAAGAAGCTCTTCATGCGTTCCCTGTTCGATAATGTGTCCCTGGTTCATGACCAGGATGACATCGGCAGTCTGAATGGTGGAAAGCCGATGGGCGACGACGAAGCTTGTACGGTCTTTCATCAGTGTTTCAAAAGCACGCTGGATGCGGATTTCCGTCATGGTATCGATAGATGAGGTGGCCTCATCCAGGATCAGCATAGGCGGCAGACAAAGCATAATGCGGGCAATGCATAAAAGCTGTTTTTGTCCCTGAGAAAGATTACCGCCTCCTTCGGTGATGATGGTATCATAGCCCTGGGGCATCCGCATGATGAAGCTGTGGGCGTGAGCTTTCTTTGCGGCAGCGATGATCTCCTCCTGGGAGGCATCAGGGCGCCCGTAGGCTATATTATCCCGGATGGAAGCGGAGCGCAGCCAGGTTTCCTGGAGCACCATGCCGTAACTTGTACGCAGGGATTCCCGGGTAATCTGCCGGATATCGTGCCCGTCTACTTTAATGGAACCTGCCTGTACATCATAAAACCGCATAAGGAGATTGATAAGTGTTGTCTTACCGCAGCCTGTGGGACCTACGATGGCAATCCGCTGTCCGGGCTTCACCGAAAGGTTCAAGTTTTGAATAAGAGGAACCTTCGGGGTATAGGCGAAATCTACGTGTTCTAAAAGAATCTGCCCTTTTGGTTCAGTAAGAACCACCGCATCCGCAGGCTCCGCCGCAGCGGAAGGCTCGTCAATGAGGGCGAATACCCTGGCAGCAGAGGCGATAGAGTTCTGGAATTCTGTCAGCACACTTGTGATGTCATTGAAGGGCTTGGTGTACTGGTTCGTGTAGCTTAAAAAACTGGAAAGCTGTCCCACGCTAAGTCCTCCCGCAATAGTGGAAAAACATCCGGCAATGGCCACTCCTGCATAGATGGCGGAATACATAAAACGTGTGGCCGGGTTTGTGATAGAGGAGAAAAAGGTGGCTTTCAGAGAATACTCTGACAAACGTTTATTGATCTCGTCAAACTCTGCTTTCGCTTCCTCCTGGTGGTCAAATGCCTGTACAACTTTAAGCCCTCCCAGCATTTCATTGGTAAAACCTGTCAGCTCCCCTCTGGTCTCAGACTGTTTTTTAAACATATTAAAGGATTTTTTTGAAATAAAATCCGCCACCACAAAGGAGAGAGGGCTTAAAATCACTACGATCAAAGTAATCCATGGATTGATGCTAAGCATAAAAAGAATAGTGCCTGCAATGGTGGCAACACCTGTAAAAAGCTGGGTAAACCCAAGCAAAAGCCCGTCAGAGAACTGGTCGATATCTGTGATGATACGGCTGATAAGATCTCCGGAGGAATGTCCGTCCACATAAGACAGGGGCAGTTCCTGCAGGTGGTTAAAGGCCTGGATACGCAGGTCCCGGACGATACGGTAGGTGATCTTATTGTTTATATGGTTCATGAACCATTGGGCGATAGCCGTAATGGAAATGGAAATTACGATTCCTAAAATTACGGAAATAAGCCCGGAGAAGTCTACCTGTCCTTTTCCAACGATAGCGTCCACCCCTTGTCCGGTAAGGATCGGGATATAGAGCGTGAGTCCTACTGTTACTATGGACAATACCAAAGAAAGGATTACCAGCCCCCTGTGCGGCCGGATATATTGGAGGATCCTTTTCATGGTCTGCATATTTTTCTCTTTTTTTTCTGTTTTTTCTTTAGACATTTGTAAAGGCCTCCTTTCCCACAGATTGAGACGCACAAATTTCCTGATATACTTGATTGGAATGCAGGAGTTCTTCATGGGTGCCGTACCCAGCAGGGCTTCCATCGTCCATAACAAGGATATGGTCCGCGTTTCGGATTGCAGATACCCGTTGGGAAATGATAAATACAGTCATATTTTCCGTGCTTTCTTTTATTGCTTTCCGAAGCTTTGCGTCAGTGGCAAAATCAAGGGCAGAGGCGCTGTCGTCAAGGATGAGGATACTGGGACGCCCTACAAGAGCTCTTGCGATGGTGAGCCTTTGCTTTTGGCCGCCGGATAAATTGCTGCCGCCCTGCTGAATCATAAGCTGCAGCCCCTGTTTTTTGCTGTCCACAAATTCTCTTGCCTGAGCGGTCGTAAGCGCCTGGTAAATCTCTTCATCTGTAGCATCTCTTTTTCCCCACTGCATATTTTTCTTAAGGGAACCGGAAAAGATCGTGGCTTTCTGAGGGACAACGCCGATATGCTTCCTTATGGAAGCTGGGCGAAGGGTCTTTATGTCCCTGCCGAAAAGCCGGATGGTGCCAACGGTACAGTCGTAAAATCTAGGAATCAGATTGGCAAGGGTGGATTTTCCGGAACCAGTACCGCCGATGATGCCGATAGTCTCTCCAGGCATCGCCCGAAAGCTGATACCGTGTAAAGTCTCCTGTCTGGCTCCGGCATAGGTAAATCCTACATTTTCAAAGGAGACAGCAGGTACAGACGGATCCACGGATAGTTCATCCTGAACAGACAGGCTCTCTCCTGCCTCCGGGATGGAGGACTCCATATCGAAGATGGCGTTTACTCTGGCAAGGCTGGCAAGGGCCCTTGACAAAAGGATGATAAGATTTGCCAGTTTTACAAGCTCTGTGAGTATCTGAGACATATAATTAATAAGAGCGATGACCTGTCCCTGGGAAAGACTTCCCGTATCCACCTGCCGTCCGCCGAAATAGAGGACGGCAACAATCCCTAGATTGATAAGCACATAGGTGAGCGGATTTAATAATGCGGAAATTTTTCCTACAAAGAGCTGCTTTTTATACAGAGCATCCGACTCCTGGCGGAAGCGCCCCATTTCCTCTTTCTGCCTTGCAAAAGCCCGGACTACGCGGATGCCAAGGAGATTTTCTCTGGTGCTTAAAAGTACCTGGTCAAGCTGCTTTTGTACCTTCTGGTATAAAGGCATACTGGCAAGAAGTATGGCAAAGACCACAAGGAGCAGGGCCGGGATAGTGATCACAAAGGGAACTGCCGCCTTTACATCCACGGTAAACGCCATCACCATTGCACCCAGAACCACAAATGGAGAACGGAGAAACAGACGAAGGAACATATTGACCCCGTTTTGAATCTGGTTTACATCATTTGTCATTCGGTTAATGAGGGTGGAGGTGCCGATGGTATCGATCTCCTGGTAGGAGAAGGTATTAATATGGGCGAACAGATCGCTTCGAATAGCCATTCCCGCGCTGACGGCGGACTTAGCGGCAAAATATTGGGCAGTCAGTGAAAAAGAAAAACCTACGATGCCCAGGAGTATGAGAAGACCGCCCATTTCCCATAAATAGACGCTGTCCTTTTCTCCAATCCCCACATCGATCATTTGCGCCACAACTAACGGGACAAAAAGTTCAAAAGTTGCCTCCAGCATTTTAAAAAGGGGCGCCATGACCGTGATGAACGGATGAGGTTTCAAATAGCTTAGCAAACGTTTCATTTTGTTCTTTCCTTCCTGAAAAAGCATTTGTGCTGGAAAATCACCAACGATTGATTTTTATTATAGAGATAAAAATACATTCTGTCCAATAGTTTCCTATTAAAAAGCAGACAGAAGGGGAAAATAATCTTTTTCTATATCTTTATCAAGGGTTTCAACGATTCATACAGAATATGTAAGCTAATTCAAAATTTTATTTTTAATATTTTGGAAACGAAACTCAGATATTAAAGAAACAATCAGCCAGTAAGATAGAATCATTAGAAATTGATGAGGAGAAGGTTAATATGAGAAAAATAATAGAAAAAGAATACCAGGAAAAAATGAGAATAATCGATGCTATTTGTCACAAGGCACTCGTCCTTTTGTAAGCCGGATGCCTTGGAGCCGCTTCCCTTTTGGCTCTGTTTGGGATCAAGGGAAGCGGTCTTGGGGATGATTTACGGCGAACTATTGCAGCTTCGTCTGCAATAATTTTCAAGAAACAAGGGTCTTTCTGTGCAAAGTCTGGAAAGCAGCAAAGTGGAAATGTTTTTCCAGCCACTGTCCGATCATTCCGATGACTTTGCCCATGGTCAGAGCTGCCAGGACAGTTCCGATACCAAGTCCTTCTATGTGGCCTAAGAAAAGATAAGTCATACCGGCAGTGAGAATAAGGCAGGCAGCATCAAAAGAAATTTTGATCTTAGAATAAGAGAATTTCGTAATTTGTGCCAGCTCCCGGGGAAAAAGATCCGTAGGGATAATAGGCAGTCCGCAGTGATTGGACAGGGCAATGCCGGTACAGATGAGAAAATAACTTACAATAAAATATACGGCAGACCACAGTACAGAGATAGGGAAGGTTCCCACCCAAAGTTCATAGAGGTCCAA
The DNA here is from genome assembly GCA_938028845.1 of uncultured Blautia sp. GTDB lineage: Bacteria > Bacillota > Clostridia > Lachnospirales > Lachnospiraceae > Blautia_A. Next base: position 14,019 of record CALIZJ010000167.1, on the reverse strand, counting down.
AAGCTCACTAAAGACAAAACCTACTAAAAAACTAAAAAGATAAGATGGTACAAAATGGCGGCGCAGCACCATAAGTGTAAGCACCAGCAATCCCTGAAAAATATAAGTCCAGGTTCCTAAAGAGAAAAAAGGAAGAACCTTTGAAAAAGCAAAAGGAACGCTGGAAATGGCGGAAATTCCTGTACCTGAATGAAGCATCAGTACCACTCCAAAAGAATTGATAATTACAGCGATAAGCAGCGCCAGTTCACCGGGAAATAAAGGCAAATGGCCTGGGAAAGATTTTTCCTTCATAATATTTTCTACCCCTCCTACTACTATTGGATCAAATGATTTTCATCAACTCTAATGTATCACTGCCGGATAAAAAGAACAAATGAATTATTTTGATAAAATAATAGTTTTTATCTATGATACATGGTAAAATGAAGAGATAGAAGGAGGGAATATATGAATCTGGATTATTTGCGATATTTTATAAAATTAGCAGAAGTGCGCCATTATACAAAAGCGGCCGAACTGCTTTCTATTTCTCAGCCCAGTTTAAGCCATGCAATCCGCCAGTTAGAAAAAGAGCTGGGAGTGCCGTTATTTGAAAAAACAGGGAGAAATACGGTTCTCACCAGGTTCGGAGAGGAATTTTTGGTTTGCTGCAAACGTACACTTTCCACTTTGGACGAGGGAGTAGCATCTTTAAAGCGCAGCGCAAAAGGAGAGGGCTTGATCCGGCTGGGTTTTCTACGAGTTCTGGGAAGCGGTTATATTCCCCGGTTAGCAGCAGGATTTTTGAAGAAAAATCCTGAAAAAAATATACAGTTTACCTTTCACAGCGGCAGAACCCAGGAACTGGTACAGGGACTGTTAAACCAGAACTACGATCTGATCTTTAGCTCAAAACCAATAGGCGTTCCCGGGCTTAATGCGGTTCCGGTTACTCGTCAGGATCTGGTGCTTATTGTACCCGGAAACCATCCTCTGGCCCGGCAGCACAGCGCAGATCTGGCAGAAACACTGCCTTATCCGTTTATAGGATTCTCCAGGGATTCCGGACTGCGCGCGGTGATAGACGAATTATATGAAAAACTGGGGGCTTCTCCGGAGATTGCCTTTGAGACAGAGGAAGATCAGGTGATCGCCGGCCTTGTAGCTCAGGGATTCGGCATTGCTGTGGTGCCCTACATGGATCTGCTTGGAAAGCTGAATCTGTCCATCCTGCAGATTACATCCCCGCCCTGTACAAGAGAGCTTTTTATGGTAACTAACGCCTCCGTTTTTCTTTCCCCTGCGGCCCGGAATTTCTGTCAGTTTGTTTTGGATGGGAAAGAGGGATGTACTGTTTAGGAAATAGTTAAGATGATCGGACAGAAAAAACATGGACGAGCAAAAAGTAAAAAAGGACAGCCTTCGGTTTTGGAAGTTGTCCTTTTTTATTGGAGAAAACAGGATGGATTTCTTATTAAAATTTTCCATTTACTTACCGTTAACTGGACAATGGCTGCCGCCTGCTGTCAAGATCTCTCTTGACATCTGAAAAAAATATATATAAAATAAAGTAAATTCATAAATACCGATAAAACTTTACAGTAATAAACTGTATTATCTCTGCTGATTCAAGCAATTACTCAACAAGAGCGATCATTAAGTAAAACAATAGTATACAAAAATACATTACAGCCAAAATAACGGATGCCTTTGTACCGTTATTGGATTTCTGTTGTATTCCTGTGCCAGGTTAAAGTTTTATAAAGAGAATAGGAACGTTTCTTTTGGCTTTCCGTGGAGAGAGATACAGCACCAAAAAGGAGGATACAAAAACATGAAAAATTATGTTCAGAGATATCTTTGGTTTATAATAGGGGTTATCATCAACTCTTTCGGCATAGCCCTGATCACCAAGGCGCAGCTTGGAACTTCACCGATATCCAGTGTGGCATATGTGTTCAGTCTGGAGTTTCCTCTTACTTTGGGCCAGTTCTCCTTTATCATGAATATGTTTTTTATTTTTGGCCAGTTTATTCTGTTAAGAAAAGACTTTCAGATGATCCAGTTTTTGCAGATTGCGGTAAATGTGATCTTCAGTTGTTTCATAGATATCAGCATGAATCTTTTAAGTGCGCTGCCTGTTGATACTATACCTGCAAAGCTTGTGGTTCTTCTCCTTGGCTGCACGGTGCTTGCGTTAGGGATCAGCATCGAAATCGCACCGGATGTGCTGGTAGTGCCAGGAGAAGGTATGGTGCGGGCAATCGCAAAGGTATCTAAAAAAAGATTCGGGTCAGTGAAAGTGATGTTTGATGTCAGTCTTGTGATCATCGCCCTGATTTTTTCTTTCCTGTTTTTTGGAAGACTGAATGGGCTGGGAGCCGGAACCATCGTATCTGCAGTACTGGTGGGGCGTATCGTAAATATGATCAATAAAAATGTACCCTTTATTTCCTATGTACAAAAACTCGCATAAAAAATAACCTCTAATTTAAAATACGCAGTAAAAGCATATAATACATAATTGGACATGAGATGGGGCGCTGGGAAAATATTCCGGCGTCTTATCCCATGTTTTTTCTTTCTATACAAAAATTGGCTGACCCTATAAGGTATCTGTCCATTGACAATTCGAGGAGTGGAAATTATAATAAGATTAAAGTTAGTAATTACTAACTTAAAACCTTCTAAATCAGACAAGGGCAGCATGAAGGACCATACAGCATTTGTTTAGGATGCAGGAAAGGGTTTTTTTAATAAACTCCTTATGCAGCTGCAGGCAGACGCCCTTATAAGAGATACAGCAAAGGGTTATTTTTTATAACCCCGGGCAGTTACTTATGAATATATATAAATTATCTCAATAAGTACCAAAATAAAGGAGGCAAAGCACATGGAATTTGCAGAATATTTAATTTATACCCTTCTTGCAGCCGCATTTGCACTGGGATGTATAAAAATAAAATCCATCCTTTTTAAAAATTTGGTTCATCGGAAACCAAATACCTGATATCCCTAGCCTCTTCCTTGCTGCCGGTATGCAGTTCCAGTGCGCTGTCCTCTTTTACCAGGAATTTTTATTTACAGATTGCACATCCTTTGCAGATATAATAAAATCTATCACAAAGGCATAAGCTGAAAATACAAGAAAACAGAGGAAAGCGACTATGAAAAAAGGACTAACCATAAGCAGAAAAGGAAAGAAGATCATCTTAGGAATTTGCCTCGCAGGAATCGTTTTGCTGAGTGTGGGGCTCTTTGTATACATAAGGATCGTAGACACGAATACTCTGGGGCGAGGGATTTCCATTAATGGACTGGATGTATCGAAGCTTACTGTAGAAGAAGCAAAGAATAAGATCCTGGATACTTTTCTTGGAAGAACAATAGTTTTTTGGGAAGATGGAGAAGAGGTCTACCGCACGACTGTGGCGGATCTGGGCTATTCTGTGGATGAGGATTCTTTAAATACCCAATTAGAAGCATTAAAAGTACAAAGAGAGGAAAACAGAAGGATTATCTCTGTAAAAGAAAACTATGAGATCGACCTTCAGATACAGGAAAATGAAGAGCAGCAAAAAGCAGTCCTCACTTCTGATAAATTTGGAAATAAAGAAAGAACCGCTTCCGTGGATGCGGCTATCCAGTACGACGAGAGCGCAAAGGAATTTACACTTATCAGTGAAGTACAGGGAAATCAGATTGACGAGGCAAGACTGCAGGCTTATGTAAGGCAGACATTGAATACGGAATTTCAGGAAGATCCTTTAGGCGGTGATATAAAACTCACCCTGGGGACAGAGACCTATCAGCAGCCTACAAGCAGTGCTTCAGACGAGATGCAGGTCCGTCTGACGAACTTAAATGCTTTGCTGAACAATTATCGGACGACAACAGTCACGTATACTTTCGGTGCTGCGGAAGAAGTTTTGGATTCTGCTACCATTGCTTCCTGGATAAAAATAGATGGGGATACCGTCACCATTGACGAAGAGGCGGCAAGCGCGCATATACAGAATCTGGCAGCTACCTATAATACCATCTATGTTCCACGTACTTTCCATACCTCCTATGGAAATGATGTGACCATTGAAAATAACGAATATGGGTTCCAGATCGACCAGAGCGGAGAGCTGACCCAGCTTTTAGAGGATTTGAAAAGCGGAACTGCAGTGAAACGGGAGCCGGTTTACAGCATCAGCGGAATGCAGAGAAACGGAAGGGACGACCTGGCGGGAAGCTATATAGAAGTCAGTCTGGATAATCAGCATTTGTGGCTGTATAAGGATGGCGCTCTTGTTACAGAAACAGATATCATCAGCGGAAAGCCTGGGGAAGATACCCAGACTTACCGGGGTGCCTGGCCCATCGCCTATAAAGCAAGTCCCTTTACTTTAAGCAGTGATGTTTATGGATACGAGGTGGACGTACAGTACTGGATGCCTTTTGTCTATGGACAGGGGCTTCATGACGCCTCCTGGCAGAGCAATTTCGGAGGAGACAGTTATAAAACAGGAAGCGGAAGCCATGGATGTATCAATCTTCCTACCGACCAGGCGGCAGTGATCTACAATGCCATTGATGGAGGGTATCCGATTATCATCTATTAAAACGGATATCTTTAAGACAGCGAACATAAAAAAGAAGAAACCACAGGCGATAGGGTTTCTTCTTTTTTATTTCAGTTTTGTATGTGAATACATTTTTTTACGGAGTTTTGTCCAAGGGTGAGTTCATAAATTCCAAACCCCAGAGCTGCCGCCAAAGGGAGCAGTCCTGCCCATGCGGCCTTTACCTCCCAGGCCATGTAGGCGAAACAGGAATAGATTACTCCTATGTGAAAGAAAAGAAGGGTGCCTCCGAAGTAAAGTCCCTTATCCAGAGCTTTTGGATCACGGGTACAAAAGTATTGAGTTAAGGAAGATACGGTCTGACGGAGATTATTGGTGGAAAAAATCGTAGAGCTGTTATAACCTTTTACGCTGCCAAAGGAGCACCATTGAAACGCGGTGGCAAAGAAAAAAGGATATAAGGCCACTACCGGATTAGCCGCAGCCGGAATAAAACCTGTGGCTAAAAGCGCCGCCATATCTATGAAAATACTCAAAATATGAAGATTTTTAAGAGCGGTATATTTCGGTATCAGTATGGTCAGGGCGATTCCGGCCGCATATATAAGAAGTGCTGCCGCACGGATCAATACATCATAATAATTTTTCCCAACCAGATGTGCGATAATCGTTATCATGTTTGCGGTCTGGGAGGAGCCGAAAACTTCCAGCCTGCTTAAGATGGCATAGGCTCCCATAAACCCTCCTGACACTGCCATGAGATGGTGAAAATATACCTGGAACTGCTCTTTTTTTTCCAATGTAATCCCTCCTGTAAGAATTTGATTCCAAATCTTCTATACCATAGCACAAACAAAAATGGAAATCAATGTGAAAGGTGCGGAAGGAAAATAGAAAGTTTATCCTTTTTATACTTTTATTAGAAATTAGTCAAATTCTTATCACATTTATAGGGTATGATAGAAACATCTTAAGAGAGGAGAAGCTTTTAAGATGACTGATAGCTGACAGTTGTTAAATGCCGAAGCAACTGCAGTGATTCTTTCCTTTCCCTAAAAAATATATGAAGATGTTAAACCACCGCTTTCCCGGCAAGACTCGCCGGATGGGCGGTGGTTTTCGTTATGCTTTTACGGAAAGCCGCCGCGTTTGGGGCGGTTTAAATAGAAATAGAGAAAACTATATCAGGTGCGTCTGTAACGGTTAAAGCAGGAATAGATTTCCTGAATACGGGGCATAGCATAGCCGCAGGACATACTGGAACCTTCAGAAAGGAAAGAAAGCCCTGCTTTTTTTAACTGCTCGTCAAGATATAGGACGATTTCTGAAAGCGTCCGCTTCCCATCGATCAAATGTTCCACCGCGTAGCGGAGGAGCAGGCCTAAAGCGGCAGTCTGTTCTGTATCTGCAAGCTGCTCGATGTAACGAAGATCAACGTCCTGTTTTCCTAAAAGAAAACCGTCTTTGCCGTGTACCTTTACTTTCAGGCGTTCCGGGGAATCCTGTCTGGAACGGGAAGAACGGGACGCCTCATGCCGGGTCATGATACGGCGGCTCTGGGGCATGATGAAAGCAGGTACATTTTCTTCATTTAAGGGATATTCTTTACACAATTCTTTTGTAGCGGCTGTAATATCTACCGGACAGTAATTATCCATCTGGATAATTGTGTGGGCAATGTGGAAAAAGGCACCGGAGCTGCCTGCTACCAGGACAGTAGAGATGCCGCATTTTTCATACAGGTCCCCAGCCCGCTCTAAAAATGGGGTAATAGGTTCTTTTTCCCTGCGGATAACTTTCTGCATAAAGGAATCCCTTACCATAAAGTTTGTGGCAGAGGTATCTTCATCCAGAAGCAGCAGATGGCTTCCTGCCTCCATTCCCTCTACAATTCCTGCCGCCTGAGAAGTACTGCCGCTGGCATCTTCTGTGGAAAAACAATGGGTATCTTTTTTGTTTGGAAGGTCGTTAATGAAAAGGGAGATGTCTACATCTTTCACAAAACGTCCGTCTTCGGAGCGGAGTTTTAAAGCAGAGTCATCTGTTATCACATATTCTCTTCCGTCTCCTGGAATATGATTATATACCCCAAGTTCCAGGGCATTTAAAAGAGTGGATTTGCCATGGTAGCCTCCGCCTACGATCAGAGTGATACCCGTAGGAACGCCCATGCCTGTGATCGTTCCTTTATGGGGAAGCTCCATGGTAATGCGCAGAGAGTCCGGGGACTTAAATGGAACCGAATTTTTCATAGGGCGGGAGGAGACGCCGCTTTCCCTGGGAAGGACAGCTCCGTCTGCCACGAAGGCGACAAGAGAACGCAAAGGAAGCTGCCTTCGGATATATTCCTGGTCCTCTGCTAAAAAGATTGCCTGTTCCAAATGTCTGGCATTCAGATTTTTATAAAAAAACGTTTTGTGCACACAGACAGGAAGGAATTCAAAAAGGATTTTTTCTAATTCCGGTGCATTTATGGTGCGGCCGTTAGCAGGAAAACCAATAAAGAAACGGGCGGTGATCCCTTTTTCTGTAACCTCGCAGGCTGTGCGCTCCAGGATTTCCTGCCCGCAGTGGCTCACCGAGATCAGTCCGCTTTTTCCGGAACCCTTTGCCCGGAAAGTATAATGGTTCACCTGCTGCTCAAACTGGCGTGTGAGATAATCGCACAGAGTGACTTTATTTGTTTTACTTCTATAATAAGCTGTGGGAAAACCAGCGTCTTTGTGAAGAATCTTCACGCTGATATGGGAAGGGGAGGCAAAAGGATCCCCTTGTACATGGTCGATGGAGAGAACATACCGGTCAAACTGATAGGCTCCCTTTAAAGATTTATATGCAGGGTAGCTCTTTCTGTGGATAGAGCGCAGAGCAGTCTGCAGTTGGGTTGCTGTATTCATGGTATTAATTTACCTCCTTTATTGGCAGGAAAATGTCCTGTTGGTGGTTAGAATAGCATAAATAGGGTAGGAAGTCAAAGGGAGGCGGGAGAGTAAAGAGGTGTCTGGCTGGCAGGGAGAAGGGCGGTTTAAAAGGCAGTCGGCGGGGATTGTGGTGAAGGGGAAGCCTATGGTAAGATAGGGAGAGAAGAAAGGTGGGGTGAAGGTGAAAAACCATGTTTTGATTATTGGGGCTGGGATTTTGGACGTTCTGGTCTGCCCGGTAAAGGAAGAGGTATTTCAAAAAGGTTCTGTTCCCGTAGATACGCTTAAGGTTTCTACAGGAGGAGATGGATTAAATGAAGCAACGGTGCTTGCCAGACTGAAAAGAGAAGAAAAGTCTGTAAGACTTTTAACCTTGCTGGGGGAGGATGAAGCGGGGGAGATGATCTGGAAGCATTGCGAAAAAGAAGGAATCTGCATGGATCTGTCTGTGCGGGAGAAAGAAATCTGTACGGGAGTGAATGTGGTTCTGGTAAAAGAAGATGGAGAGAGATGCTTTTTTACGAATCCATCCAGTTCTCTTCGCAGACTTTCCATAAAACATATGCCTCCCCAGTTTCCAAAAGACGTAGGGATTCTTTGTTTTGCCAGCATTTTCGTGTCTCCAAAATTTGGAGGAAAAGAACTGGCAGAGCTTTTTTCCAGGGCGAAAAAACAGGGAATCCTTATCTGCGCGGATATGACCAAGTGCAAAAACCAGGAGACTACAGAGGATATCAAAGAAGCTCTTGCTCTTTTAGATTATCTTTTTGCCAATAAAGAAGAGGCGGGTATGGTAACGGGGAAAGAGACAATAGAGGAAATGGCGGAAGCGCTGTATGCTTGCGGTGTAAAGAATGTGATCATTAAATGTGGCGCAAAAGGCTGTTATGTCCGTAACCGTGAGATTGGAAAACAATTTCCGGCTGTTTTGGGGAAAGCGTGTGTGGATACCACAGGTGCAGGAGATTCCTTTGCAGGGGGATTTTTGTACGCTCTTTCTGAAGGTAAAGATTTTGTGGAATGTATCCGGTGGGGAAATGTATGCGGCTCTCTTGCTGTAGAGGCGGTAGGAGCCAGCGCAGGTGTAACCAGCAAAGAAAAGGCAGAAGAACGTATGAGAAATCTATAAGATTTTGTAAATAGAAACTGCCGTATAGAACAGAAAGGCTCTGCTTTATACGACAGCTTTTTAAGGTCAGCGCACGGCTGCTCTGTCCGGCCGTTTTGGCTTTAAGGTACAGGTATGTCTTAACACGCGCTCATGCATAAACAGCATCAGGACTAAAATCAATAATAAATATATTGGAAACAGAAATACTCCAAAAGTATTGGCAAGAAAACCAAATATGGGAGGCATGAGACAGGTACCTACATAGGCAGATGCCATCTGTACACCGATCATTGCCTGAGATCTGTCTGCGCCGAAATGTACCGGGGTGGAGTGGATAATGGATGGATATATAGGCGCGCAGCCGAGACCGATTATGAGCAGGCCTGCAAGTGCAGCTTTCTGTCCTAAAGGAAGAATAAGCAGCGCGACTCCCAAAAGGATTCCGCCCTGTCCAAGGCGTATCATTTGTGTGTCATTGAGTTTTAATGTCAAAAATCCACTGAAAGCACGTCCTACTGTTATTCCAACGTAGAATAAGCTGGCAAAACCTGCGGCGGTTTCTGCGGAAAGATTCCAGTTCAATACCAGATAGCTGCTCGCCCAAAGCCCGGCAGTTTGTTCCAGGGCGCAGTAACAAAAAAAGGTTATCATGATTTCCTTTGCTCCGGGAATCCGGACTATCTGTGCCAGGGATAAAGAGGAGCTTTGAGAAGGCTCCTGGATAGGTGCATCTTTTACCGGCGTTTTTTTCCAAAGAGGCAGACTGATCAAAAGGATGACTGTCAGGATAAACTGCAGGATGGAGATATAACGATATCCCATATTCCAAGTTTCTCCTCTGGTTAATGCAAATCCCATAATGTATGGGCCAAGAGAAGCACCCAATCCCCACATGCAGTGCAGCCAGCTCATATGTCGGCTGGCATAATGAAGGGCTACATAGTTATTCAGGGAAGCGTCTACGCAGCCGGCGCCAAGACCGTATGGAACTGCCCATAAACACAGCATGAGAAAGGAATGGCTGACAGAAAAACCAAATAATGCAATAGCTGTTAATAATACGCTGAATGCAGTGACTTTTCCTGTACCCAGCTTTTTCGTCAGTCGGTCACATTGGAGGCTGGAAAGGATTGTTCCTGCAGCAATGATCATGGAAACTCTGCCTGCATAGGAGACAGGTACGGAAAATTCCTGATACATAGTAGGCCATGCAGAACCTAAAAGAGAATCCGGCAGACCTAAACTGATAAACGCCAGGTAAATAATGGCAAGTAGTAGCTGAAACATTTACAAACCTCCTAAGAAAATTTTTATATCATAATAATATAGACATTTTCTGATTGATACAATTCAATTTTAGACTTATAATATAAAAAAATCGCCCAATTAGAACAGGAGTAAAAAATGGTATTACAAGAAGGTGGAATAAATTTGAGCCGGGGGCTGCGCGAACGCCAAGTTCATGGCACCCCGGATTTTCCATGTGCCGGATACTCTTTAAAGGATATGGACTGGCAGGAGGATATCATACCGTGGCATTGGCATGAGGAAATGGAAATCATATATATTGCAGAAGGACGGGTGGAGCTGAAAGTTCCGTCAAGGTCCTTTTGGGCTGAAGCGGGAGAATGTTTTATGATAAATTCTAATATTCTCCATTATGGATTCGCTGACGGAAGATGCTGTCTGAATTCCCTTGTTTTCCATCCGGCGCTTATTTTCGGAAATAAAGATTCTGTTTTTGCGAAAAAGTATGTACAGCCTTTACTGAACTGCCCGGATTTTTCAGGATGCCTTGTGCGAAAATCCGAGAACGAAGAACTCATTGTACAATTTTTAAAAGCCTATGGTGCTTTAAGACAGGGAAATACAGGTTTTGAATTTTCAGTGAGAGAAAATTTGTCTGCTATTTGTTTGGGACTGATGGAAAAATTCCGGCAGAGTTCCGCCGCATTAAAGACTGTTGAGAACCAGGATAGTATACGGATTCGGAAAATGCTGGAGTATATCCATCAAAATTACGCCGGAAGTCTTGAACTGGCAGAAATTGCCAGGACTGCGGATATAGGAGAAAGAGAATGTATGAGATGTTTTCAGAGAACGATCCAGCTTTCGCCAATGCAGTATGTACTTAAATACCGTATTATGAAAGGGGCGGAGATGCTTTTATACAGGAGAGAAAGCAGCATTGCGCAGATTGCCGTCCTTTGTGGCTTTGACAGCCCCAGTAATTTTTCGCAAAAGTTTAAACGTTTTTATAACTGTACCCCGCAGGAATACAGAAAAAATGGAGGGGTATGATTGTTTGATCCAGAATTAGTTCTGGCAAAACATACCGTTTTATCCTATAATATGATTCAGATTGGATACACTATAACTGCGAAAATAGCAGTTTCCAGTATAGAAAAGACAGTAAATTTGTCCGAAAAGAAAGGTGGAATTTGTTATGGAACGAAGAAATGTATGGCTTTCTTATACGGAAGCAGAAGAAAAAGAAATGGAGAAAACCGTGTCTTTATACAGGAATTTCCTGGATGAGGGAAAGACGGAACGGGAGTGTATAACCCAAATTGTAAAAGAAGCACGGGCAGCAGGCTACGTTTCTCTGGAAGAAAAACTATCTAAGGGAGAGTCCATAAAGGCTGGAGATAAAGTCTATGCGGTGGGCATGAAAAAGATCATCGTTTTGTTCCATGTAGGAACGGAAACGATTGAAAACGGCATGAATATCCTGGGTGCGCATATTGATTCTCCCCGCCTGGATATTAAGCAGAATCCGTTATATGAAGATACGGATCTGGCATATCTGGACACACATTATTACGGCGGCGTGAAAAAATACCAGTGGGTAGCCCTTCCCCTTGCCCTTCACGGAGTAGTGGTGAAAAAAGACGGAACGGCAGTGGAGATAAACATCGGTGAGGCAGATGAGGATCCGGTGGTTTATATTACAGATCTTTTGATCCATCTTTCTGGAAAGCAGCTTCAGAAAAAGGCAGCGGAAGTCATTGAGGGAGAGAAACTGGATATTCTCATTGGCAGCAGGCCTTTAAAGGATGTGGAGGACGAAAAGAAGAAAGAAGCCGTAAAAGAAAATGTGCTTAAGATCTTAAATGAAAAATACGGCATAGAGGAGGAGGATTTTCTCTCCGCAGAGCTTGAGATCGTGCCTGCAGGAAAGGCAAGAGAATGTGGCCTTGACAGAAGTATGGTGGCAGCGTATGGGCAGGATGACAGAGTATGTGCTTACACGTCCTTTTTGGCACTTTTGGAGATGGAGGCGCCTAAGCGCACAAGCTGCTGTCTTTTGACAGATAAGGAGGAAATCGGAAGCGTAGGAGCTACCGGAATGCAGTCACGCTTCTTTGAAAACAGTGTGGCAGAGCTTTTAGAGGGAATGGGATGCTACAGTGAGCTTACCCTTCGCAGAACCCTTCGCCGTTCCAGTATGCTTTCCTCTGATGTGAGCGCAGGCTACGACCCGGCATTTGCGGATGCTTTCGAGAAGAAAAACGCGGCATATCTTGGAAGAGGGATTGTTTTAAACAAATTTACCGGAGCAAGAGGAAAATCCGGCTCTAATGATGCAAATGCAGAGTATGTGGCAAGGATACGGGCTATTTTTGACAAATACGAGATTGCTTTCCAGACGGCAGAGCTTGGCAAGGTAGATGTAGGCGGAGGCGGCACCATCGCTTATATTGCTGCCCTTTATGGAATGGAGGTCATCGACAGCGGCGTTGCTGTATTAAGTATGCATGCTCCCTGGGAAGTGACCAGCAAGGCGGATGTGCATGAGGCGAAAAAGGCTTATAAAGCTTTCTTATTAGAAGCATAGAAAATCATATTTAATGCTGATTTCAGCGGAGATTTGATAAGCAAAAAACGCTTTCTTCAGGAGAAAGATCTTGAATGAAAGCGTTTTTGATGTGGTAGGATATGTAGGCTGATAAAATAAGGAAAGAATCAGCCGTTCCCAGTGGGGATAAAGGGGCGTATTGCCATGGCTACATTAGAAATAGGCATAGTCTGAAGCCATACTCTTCCGGGTCCAGTCAGGAGGGTATTGAAAAAGCCCTCTCCTCCCAGAAGCTTGTTTTTAATGCCCGCAACCTGTTTAATGTCTATCTGTACGCTGGGAGTAAAGCCGGCTACGTTTCCAGTATCTACCAGGATTTGCTGTCCAGCTTCTAATTCGTATTCAATCAACTCGCCGTCAATCTCTACAAAGACCATTCCGCTTCCGGAAACCCTCTGCATAAAAAAACCTTCTCCGCCGAAGAAGCCGGCGCCTATCTTTTTGTTAAAATGAATGGAAAGCTCTACATTGGCTTCTGATGCCAGAAAAGCATTTTTTTGCAGGATCATGTCCTGTCCGGGTGTAAGGGAGAGAGGAATGATCTTTCCGGGGAAACTGGAACCGAAAGCGATCATACCGTTTCCATGAGCTGTGTAAATATTCTGGAACATGCTCTCACCGGAAAAAGCCTTGGAAAACATTTTTCCGATGCCGCCGCCCTTGGTTTCCATCTGCATATTCGGGCTCATCCATACCATAGAGCCTTTTTCTGTGATCATTTTTTCACCATTTTCCAACTGGCAGACTACAATGGGAAAATTACCGCCTTTAATTTCGTAACGCATAGGTTCCCTCCTTTAAATGAATGATTAAGATGTTAATATTATACCATTTCATGAATAGAAACACAATTCATTCAAAGATTAAGTTTTGGTTATGAAATCGAAATATATAGGGATTAGTTTTGGAAAAATGTTTTATATTCCTAATTTTTCCACTGCATCCTGAAACTCATAAAATTTATCCAGGTATTTTTCTATTATATCTTTGCAGCAGCTTTTGATAATATCTCCATCATAGTCATGGGTAAGCTGGTTTCTTACCCGAAGCATTTCCATCCATATGTCATTATCGATCAGATTTGCCTGAAATGCTTTTTTCAGAACTTCTCTGGGAGATTCCGCAACAAAGTCAGTAATAGCATAATGTTCTGCTAAAATGTCTTTCATAACTTTCCAGGAAAGGTCAAAAGTGATACTGAACTTTGCGCTTGTGCCGCTTAAAACAAAAGAATCTGTCATATCTCTTACGTATATAAAGTAGGAATTTCCTGAATTTCTTCTTCCAATTCCGTAAAGTGTTTTACTCCGGATACTGCAATATCAATATCACTTCGGTCTCTTGCGGTGCCTTTGGTCCTGGAGCCAAATAGGATTACATCTTTGGCTTTATATGTTTGACAGATTTTTTTGACAGTATTGATTACTTCCTCTGCTGACATAGCATCACCATCCATTTTTTTGGATACAATAAAAGCTTAGAACTAATCAAAGTTCTAAGCTTTTAAATGATCTAGCGTGTGTTAGAGGATTCGAACCCCCGACCTTTTGGTCCGTAGCCAAACGCTCTATCCAG
>CALIZJ010000166.1 GCA_938028845.1 uncultured Blautia sp. | reverse complement strand
CATCGGAGCAAGGACGTTCCTTGTATTTTTTGTTCTGCTGATTATTTTCACCGTACTTTATAAAGTGCTTCCCAACAGAAAGGCGACTATAAGGAGTCAGCTTCCCGGAGCGCTGATCACGGCGGTGGCGTGGTCATTGTTCTCTTATTTCTTTTCTATTTATTTTGAAGTTACTTCAAACTTTACCCGGACTTACGGGAATCTGGCGGCAGTCCTGATGGTCATGCTCTGGCTGTATGCGTGTATGAATCTGCTGCTGTACGGAGCGGAGATCAACGCTTACTTTGAAAAACAGTTCCGGCAGGCCAGGGAATCTGTAAAAGAATTGCTTGCCAGAGACAGGGATGGTGAGAAGGAAGAAAAGGAAGACTAAAATTTTTCTTGACAGAAATTTATTCCTGTGGCATAGTATGTAAGAGATAGAAAAAAGCTGTGAAGGTGTTAGTAGGGAATTATTTTCTGCCAGAGAGAGGAAGTCACCGGCTGAAAGCTTCCTTAAGTTCAGATAATTCCTGAGGTTCCCACCGGAGCTTCCTCTCTGAAGAGACAGTAGGAGATGACGTTTGCTGCGCGTTAAGCAGTGCTTAAGAGCCTGTAGGAACTGTTCCTATGGGAAACAGGGTGGTACCGCGGATTTAGCTTCGTCCCTTTTGGGGATGGGGCTTTTTTTATTCTGTTTTTATCCTGACAGGGATCACGCCCCGGGAAAGTATAATGAGGAAAAGGAGAAGAAACCATGGATATGAAAGAAAGACTTCAGGAACTGGCAGAAGCCGCCAAGAAGCGTATTGAGGAATCTCAAAACCTGGATATGCTCAATGACGTACGGATTGCCTATCTTGGAAAAAAAGGAGAACTGACTGCAATCTTAAAAGGTATGAAAGATGTTCTGCCTGAGGAGCGGCCAAAAGTAGGACAGCTTGTAAATGAGACAAGGGAAAGGATCGAAGAAATCCTGGACGAATCCAAAAAGAAGCTGGAAGATGCTGCCAGAGAGGCAAAGATGAAAGCGGAAGTTATCGACGTGACCCTTCCGGCGAAAAAAGCCAGGATCGGGCACCGGCACCCAAATACCATCGCTTTGGAAGAACTGGAGCGGATTTTTATTGGAATGGGTTACGAGGTAGTGGAAGGACCGGAGGTAGAGTATGCAGATTATAACTTTACCAAACTGAATATTCCGGAAGGTCATCCGGCCAGAGACGAACAGGATACTTTCTTTATTACAGATTCCATCCTTCTGCGTTCCCAGACTTCTCCGGTACAGGCGCGTACCATGGAAAAAGGAAAGCTGCCTATCCGTATGATCGCACCGGGAAGAGTGTTCCGTTCCGACGAAGTGGACGCTACCCATTCCCCGTCCTTCCATCAGGTAGAAGGCCTTGTAATTGATAAGAACATTACCTTTTCTGATCTAAAAGGAACGCTCCAGGAATTTGCAAGAGAGCTGTTCGGACCGGAGACAAAGACGAAATTCCGTCCGCATCATTTCCCATTCACCGAGCCCAGTGCAGAGATGGATGTGTCCTGCTTTAAATGCGGCGGCAAGGGCTGCCGGTTCTGTAAAGGATCCGGCTGGATTGAGATCCTGGGCTGCGGTATGGTTCATCCAAATGTGCTTGAAATGTGCGGAATCGATCCGGATGCTTATACAGGGTTTGCTTTCGGCGTGGGCTTAGAGCGTATCGCGCTTTTGAAATACGAAATCGACGATATGCGTCTGCTCTACGAAAACGACACACGTTTCTTAAAGCAGTTCTAAGGATAAAACAGTTTTCTTAAATTAGTGGTAGAAAGGATTGGAGAAATGAATACTTCATTATCTTGGATTAAAATGTATGTGCCGGATCTTGACGTAACGGCACAGGAATATACAGATGCAATGACCCTTTCCGGTACGAAGGTGGAGGGATATGAAAAGCTGGATGCAGATCTGGATAAAATCGTGATCGGACAGATCACTAAGATTGAAAAACATCCGGACGCAGACAAACTTATCGTGTGCCAGGTGAATATTGGCGCTGAGACAGTTCAGATCGTTACCGGAGCTCCTAATGTAAAAGAAGGGGATAAGGTTCCTGTAGTATTAGACGGCGGACGTGTGGCAGGCGGCCATGACGGAAAGAAAACTCCCGGAGGGATGCTCATAAAAAAAGGTAAGTTAAGAGGCGTAGAATCCTGCGGCATGATGTGTTCCATCGAGGAGCTTGGAAGTACCAGGGAAATGTACCCGGAAGCTCCGGAATACGGCATATACATTTTCCCGGAAGACGCGCCGGTAGGAGAAAGCGCTGTTAAGGCTCTTGGGCTTGACGATGTGGTATTTGAGTATGAGATCACCTCGAACAGGGTGGACTGCTATGGAGTGCTGGGTATTGCAAGAGAAGCGGCGGCTACTTTCCAGAAAAAATTCTGTCCTCCTAAGGTAAAGGTTACCGGAAACGAAGAAGATGCTTCTGACTATATTAAGGTTACTGTTGAGGATAAAGAACTTTGCCCCCGTTATACGGCGAGAGTGGTAAAGAATGTAAAAATCGGTCCTTCCCCAAAATGGATGCAGAGATGCCTGGCGGCAAACGGGATCCGTCCTATCAATAATCTGGTAGATATCACCAATTACGTGATGGAAGAGTATGGACAGCCTATGCACGCTTATGATCGGGATACTATTGAGGGACGGGAGATCATTGTCCGCCGGGCAAAGAACGGAGAAAAGTTTGTGACTTTGGACGGACAGGAGCGTACCATGGACGATTCTGTTTTAATGATCTGCGATGGAAAAAAAGCAGTGGGTATTGCCGGGATCATGGGCGGAGAAAACTCCATGATCACCGATGAGGTGAAAACCGTGCTTTTCGAGGCGGCTTGTTTTAACGGCACGAATATCCGTCTTTCCTCTAAAAAGATCGGCCTGCGTACCGACGCTTCCGGAAAATTTGAAAAAGGCCTGGATCCAAATAACGCACAGGCGGCCATCGACCGGGCGTGCCAGCTTATGGAAGAACTGGGTGCAGGTGAAGTGGTAGGCGGAATAGTGGATGTTTGCAGCGAAGTCAGAGAGCCAGTACGTGTAAAATTTGAGCCGGAACGGATCAATGCGCTTCTTGGAACAAAACTTTCCAATGAGGAGATGCTGGAGTACCTGGCAAGAGTAGAGCTTTCCTATGACGAGGAGACAAACGAGATCATAGCGCCTACCTTCCGTCAGGATATTCACTGTATGGCGGACGTGGCAGAGGAAGTGGCAAGATTTTACGGATACGACAAGATCCCAACCACTTTGCCCAATGGAGAGGCGACTACAGGAAAACTGCCGTTTAAGCTGCGCATCGAACAGGTGGCAAGGGATATTGCTGAGTACTGCGGCTTTTCCGAAGGTATGACCTATTCCTTTGAGAGCCCCAAAGTGTTTGAAAAACTCCGCCTTCCGGCAGACAGCAGCCTTCGCAAAGCCATTACCATCAGCAATCCTCTGGGAGAAGATTACAGCATTATGCGTACTTCTACCCTGAACGGCATGCTGTCTTCACTGGCAACGAATTATAATAGAAGAAACAAAGACGTCCGTCTCTATGAACTGGGAAAGGTTTATCTTCCGAAGTCCCTGCCTCTCACAGAACTTCCGGATGAGCGTACACAGTTTACCCTTGGTATGTATGGAAATGGAGATTTCTTTGACATGAAGGGCGTATGTGAAGAGTTCTTTGAAAAAATCGGAATGAGAGAGAAGATACATTATACGCCGGACAGCGAAAAGACCTATCTTCATCCGGGCAGACAGGCAAACATGTCCTATAAGGGTACAGTAGTAGGCTATTTAGGTGAAGTACATCCTTTGGTTGCAGATGCCTATGGAATTGGAGAAAAAGCTTATGTGGCAGTGATCGATATCCGTACCGTCCTGAAATTCGCAAGCTTTGCTCATAAATTTACCGGAATCGCCAGATATCCGGCTGTTACCAGAGACTTAAGCATGGTAGTTCCTAAAGAGGTTCTTGCAGGTCAGATTGAGGAGATCCTGGAGCAGAGAGGCGGAAAGATCCTGGAAAGCTATCATCTGTTTGATATCTATGAGGGCAGCCAGATCAAAGAAGGCTATAAGTCCATGGCTTATTCTGTTGTGTTCCGTGATCCAGAAAAGACACTGGAAGAAAGCGAGATCACAGCGGCTATGAAAAAAATCTTAAATGGACTGACCAGCCTTGGAATCGAGCTGAGAAGCTGATGAGACTTTATATTGTGCGTCACGGGGTTACTCAGTGGAACGCGTTGAAAAAAGTACAGGGTTCTGCTGACATCCCTCTTGCCGAAGAAGGAATCCGCCTGGCAAAGGCGACAGGGGAAGCGCTTAGAGAGGTTCCCTTTGACCTGTGTTTTACAAGCCCCCTTATGCGGGCGAGGCAGACGGCGGAATTGATCTTGGGAGACCGGAAAGTGCCGGTGATCCCGGATAAGAGGATCCAGGAAATTGATTTCGGAGATCTGGAAGGCACCAGGTTTAAAGATGACCAGGGGAACGTCGTCAGCAGGGAAATGGAAATTTTCTTTCAGGATCCGGAACATTTTCAAAGACCGGCAAATGGGGAAAATATTGAGGATATCTGTAAGAGGACAAAAGCTTTCTGGGAGGAAAAAATAAATGACCCGGATCTTCAGGAGAAGACGATTCTGCTCACCTCCCACGGATGTGCTGTCCGGGCGCTTCTGCGCAATGTATATACAGATAAAAGTGCCTTCTGGCACGGCTGTGTTCCGCCTAACTGCAGCGTGAACCTGGTGGAAGTAAAAAACGGAAAAGCAGTATTGTTGGAAGAAGACAGGGTATACGCCTGAAGTAAGAAAGAGCCGAAGCATTGTGATATCACAGTGCGCGGCTCTTTTCTTTTTTGCCGGAATCTCCTGGACATCAGAAAATCGATATTTGGACAGGTGGCTGGATATTTATTACCGGATGTACTAGTATAATCCGCTTTAAATATTTTCAGCGAAACAGTAAGGCGTTTAAAGCGGCTCATACCAGGCAGAAAGGCTTCGTTACAGATAAGAAGGGGAAAATGACTATAATAAAAAAAAGGCCGAAATTGTCTTATTATATCTTCTCTTGTATTCAAGAAAAGGTTATGATATTATGATAAAAAGCCGGAAATGTTTTGAATAAAGGCTAATAGGAGGCGAATTATGGGAAAAAAGTTAACGAATAGCATTTTGTTTGTGGCTGTATTTGCGGCGGCGGTGGCGATGACGATTTATGTGGGACAGGATGCTGTGAGTGTTTTGGTATATAATTTTATATTCCTTGGCATCATGGCAGTGCTTTACCTGGCTGGCCTGATCGGCGGCATGTTCCGTATGAACCATATTGCGGCAGCCATTGGACGGGCCACAGAGAAGCTTGCAGAAGTTTTTAAAAAGAACGGCAAGGCAGACACAAAAAAGTTATCTTATCTGAACGGTATTTTTGAACATAAGTATCTGGATTTGAAAATGGATAATTTTACCAGCAACATAAGCCAGAGCCAGGAGGGAATCGGTGATATTGAAGAATATATCAACGAAGACGAACTGGATAACCACGTACATAAGCGCCTTCTGGAAATGGTGCCTGACATTTTCACCAGTCTGGGTATTCTGGGTACTTTTGTAGGCCTTGTTTGGGGACTTAGAAATTTTGAACCCACGAACTACGAGGCGATGACAAGCTCCGTTTCCGCTTTGGTAGACGGAATTAAGGTTGCATTTTTAACCTCTATTTATGGTATTTCTTTTTCTATTATTTATACATATGGGATGAAAAGTGAATATTCCTCCATGACAGAGCGCCTGAGCGATTTTCTGGAGAAATTTCATGCCTATGTCCTTCCCACTGCAGAAAACGAATCCAGGAACCTTCTGGTATCCAGCCAGAAACACCAGACCGCTGCCATGACAAAGATGGCGGAGCAGTTTTCTGTTCAGATGGCGGACAGCTTTGAAAAGGTGATCACGCCCACATTTAAGAAAATGAACGACTCCCTGGATCTTTTAGCTACTTCTGTGACCAGATGCCAGAAGGATGCCATCCAGGAAATACTAAATACTTTTCTTTCAGAAATGCATAATTCCTTTGAACTGGAATTTAAGGATTTTAATGAGGCTCTTGCCCAGATGAAAAAGGTCCAGAAGGAGAATACGGATTACACGGCTGTCCTTTATCAGACAATGAGCCAGCAGCTTGGGGATTCCTTTGTGAAGCAGGAACGTATGATGAAAGATATGGTTTCTGAGATGGGCAGGATGCAGGGCAAATATATGAATGCTGCCGGCAGGATCCTGGAAGAAAACCAGGAAATCCAAAAACAGCAGCAGCAGGATTACCAGAGGATTTCCGAATTTCTTAAAGATGCAGAGCGCTCCGCGGCCAAGTTCTGGGTGGCCTGCAACCAGACGATGCAGAAATATGTGGAAACGGCAGCCCAGGCTATGGACCGTGTGTCTTCCACTGGAATGGCAAGCAAGAGATTTATCGAGGAAAACCGCAGGATCGCAGAGGATTTCGACAGCAAAATGCGGGAATACGTAGAGTATCAGAAAATGGCATATAACACCATGGAACAGGTGAGAAGGCTTCTGTCTGATATCTCTGTTGTGAGCAGCAAAGATGTATATCTTTCCGGAGGGAATGTTTCCAGAGGCGCACAGAAGGAGACTGCAGAACTTCAGAAAACAATGGAAGCCCAGGCAGAACGGCAGGAAGCCCTCCTTGAAGATATCGCGAAAAATATCCGGGACCTTTCCAGAGGGTCACAAAAAGGAAAATTCAGTTTGTTTAAATAAAAGGAGAGATACATGCGCAAGAAAAAATCAGGAGATAACGGCTTTAATGTCTGGCGTTCCTATTCTGACATGATGGCAGGCGTACTGCTTTTGTTTGTGCTGATTATGTGTGTGACTCTTTTTCAGGCTCAGAAGAGTTATGATGAGAGCATCCAGGAGAGGGATGAAAGAATCGCTCTTCAGGAGGAGTATACCCAGGAAATCCTGGCACAGCAGTCGGCGCTGGAGGAAAAGGAAGGTCAGCTTCAGACCCAGGACGAACAGCTGCAGACCCAGAACGAGCAGCTAGCCCAGCAGGAGGAACAGCTTGCCCAGCTTGCAGCTCAGCTTAAGGAACAGGAAACGACTTTAAATGCCCAGAAAACAGCCCTTGACGAGCAGACCGCTCAGCTTCGTGCCCAGCAGGTGCAGATTGATCAGATCATCGGCGTTAAGGCGGATGTGGTATCCTCTCTGCGGAAAGAGTTTGCGGCAAATAACGTCAATGTAGATATCGATTCTCAGACGGGTGCCCTTACGCTGGATGCGAACGTTATGTTTGACTACGATGAGGCGGAACTGACAGAGGAAGGAAAAGCAGTGCTCCGTGAGATTCTCCCCATTTACTGTAAGGTTCTTCTTGCAGATGAAAACAAGGAATATCTGGCGGAGATCATCATAGACGGTTACACGGATACGGTCGGGGATTACAGCTATAACCTGGAGCTTTCCCAGAGGCGTTCCCTTGCGGTGGCACAGTATCTTTTGGAAATCCAGGATGAATTTTTGACCAGCGAAGAAATGGAAAGCCTGGAAACGTATCTTACTGTAAATGGTCATTCCATGGCAAATCCGATCTTGGATGAAGAAGGAAATGTGGATATGGATGCTTCCAGACGTGTGGAGGTAAAATTCCGGCTGAAAGATGAGGAAATGATAGAGGAATTAAATAAAATCATGTCTGAGGAGTAACCTTTTATGTATTCCGGTATATCCTAATAACAACGGTGTTTATTTTTAAAGATCCTGCCACGCTGTGAGGGCGGCAGGATCAAAAAGAATCCCCGATCAAAAAAAGAAAGAGGTATTTGGCATGGAAATATTTATAGGGCTTATAGTTCCCTTTATAGGCACTGCACTTGGCTCTGCCTGCGTGTTTTTTATGAAAAAGGAGTTAAAGCCTCAGATTCAGAAAGCGTTTTTAGGGTTTGCTTCCGGCGTGATGGTCGCTGCCTCTGTCTGGTCCCTTTTGATCCCGGCTATGGATATGAGCGAGGGAATGGGAAAGCTGGCCTTTGTGCCTGCGGCAGTGGGATTTTGCCTGGGAATCGCATTTTTGCTTGTGATGGATAAAGTGGTTCCTCATCTCCACTTGGGATGTGAGGAGAATGAAGGGCCGAAATGCGCTTTAAAAAAAACAACCATGCTTGTCCTTGCGGTTACCCTTCATAATATACCTGAGGGACTTTCCGCAGGAGCTGTTTTTGCGGGCGTGGCAGCAGGAAGCGGGACTGTGACCATGGCGGGGGCCTTTGCCCTTTCAGTGGGGATCGCCATCCAGAATTTCCCGGAGGGAGCCATTATTTCCATGCCGCTTAGGGGCGAGGGCGTAGGAAGGAGAAAGGCCTTTTTATACGGCGCCCTTTCCGGAATCGTAGAGCCTGCGGCAGGATGTGTCACCCTTCTTCTGGCATCCTATATTACGCCGGTTCTGCCCTATCTTCTGGCATTTGCAGCGGGAGCAATGATCTATGTGGTAGTGGAAGAGCTGATTCCTGAGGCAAGCGAGGGAGAGCACAGCAATATTGCGACCATAGCCTTTGCAGTGGGCTTTGTGCTTATGATGATTTTGGACGTAGCACTTGGATAATACTTAAAAAAGTGCTTGCATAACAGGAAGTTCTATTGTATAATCGTTTATGTTGTGAAAAAAGATGGTCCTCTGTTACGAAGTATGTATTAAGAACATCCAAAAGAATAGGAGAGAAAAACATGAACGAAATTATCAGAAACATTGAAGCTGCTCAGTTAAAAGCAGAAGTGCCGCAGTTTAACGTTGGCGACACAGTAAGAGTTCACGCGATGATCAAAGAGGGTAACCGTGAAAGAATCCAGGTATTTGAAGGAACAGTCCTGAAAAAACAGGGCGGAAGCACCAGAGAGACTTTCACAGTAAGAAAAACTTCTAACGGTGTTGGCGTAGAAAAGACATGGCCGTTGCATTCCCCTCACGTAGTTAAGGTGGAAGTAATTCGCCGTGGTAAAGTACGCCGTGCGAAACTGTTCTATTTAAGAGATCGCGTAGGTAAATCTGCAAAGGTTAAAGAGCGCGTTAGATAATGCATGAAAATTTCAAAGTTTTTAAAGAGAAGGGACAATAACGACAGGTATTGTCCCTCTTTTTCCATCATGGAACAGGAGCATCTATGGACTTAAAAATACATAAACAAAGTGAAAAGCTTTTACAGGCTAAGGAAAAATTTGAAGAAAATGAAAAGCTGAGAAGAGTGCTGGGCTGGGTTTTTCAGATCGTGGTGACACTTGTGTTTGCGGCGGTGGTAGCTATCGCTATGTTTCAGTCTGTTACCATGCAGGAGAGCTCCATGGAACCGACCATCTCTGTGGGAGACCGGTTTTTTATGGATAAAGTTTCCTACAAGCTTTCTTCGCCTCAGAGAGGGGATATCATCGTGTTTAAAACAAATGCAAGCGATGATGCGGCTCTTCATATCCGAAGGGTGATCGGCCTGCCGGGGGAGACCATACAGATTGCAGACGGACGTATCCTCATTGACGGGGAGACATACCGGGAAGGAAAAGATTTTCCCACCATCAGCAATCCCGGATTGGCGGAAAATCCTGTTGCTTTGGAATCAGGAGAGTATTTTGTCCTGGGGGATAACCGGAATAACAGTGAGGACAGCAGATACGGAGATATAGGAACTGTTAAAAAGAGATATATTGTGGGAAAGGTATGGTTTACCATTTCTCCTTTAAGTAAGATCGGATTTATGAAAGGTTAGGTTGACTATGAATGTACAGTGGTATCCAGGCCATATGACAAAGGCAAAGAGGCAGATGCAGGAGGATATCAAGCTTATTGATATTATCATTGAGCTGGTGGATGCCCGGGTGCCTCTTTCCAGCAGAAACCCGGATATAGATGAACTGGGAAGAAACAAATCCAGGCTGATCCTTTTAAATAAGGCGGATCTGGCAGACGAAAGGCAGAATGAAGGCTGGAGGGAGTATTTCCAGAAAAAAGGTTTTTTCGTTGTGCAGGTGGACTCCAGAAAAGGAACCGGCATGAAGACTATCCAGAATACCATACAGGAGGCCTGTCGGGAAAAGATAGAGCGGGACAGAAAACGGGGGATCAAGAACCGGCCCATCCGTGCTATGGTAGTGGGAATTCCCAATGTAGGGAAATCCACCTTTATTAATTCTTTTGCAGGAAAGGCATGCACGAAAACGGGAAACAAGCCTGGCGTGACCAAGGGAAAACAGTGGATCCGCCTGAATAAAGGCGTGGAGCTTTTAGATACCCCGGGTATTCTCTGGCCTAAGTTTGAAGACCAGGAAGTGGGCGTACGCCTTGCCCTGGTGGGGTCGGTTAAGGATGATATTTTAAATCTGGAAGAGCTTTCCCTTAAACTGATCGACTATGTGAAAACCCGTTATAAAGGCGCCTTAAAGGACCGTTATGGCGCAGATGAAGAAAAGCCGGCTGTTGAGGTTTTGGAAGAGATCGCAAGGGCGCGGGGGTGCCTGAAAAAAGGCGAGGAACTGGATTACGCCAAAGCTGCCCGGATTCTTTTCGACGATTTCCGGGGAGGAAAGCTTGGAAGGATCAGTTTGGAATGGGCTGCTTTAGAAGGTGCAGAAGATGAAAACGATAAAAGAGATTAAAGAAGAGATCCAGCAGGCAGAACTTTGTGATTATGCAGAGCTTTTGCAGAAGTATGGAACAGATGAAAGAAGCGGAGTAAAAAAGCTTCTTGAGCAAATGCAGAAAAAAGAGGAAGCCCTGAAAAAAGAGCGGCAGCGAATAGAAAAAATGAAAGAGTACGAGCACAGGTACGAACATTTGGGATATCTGTGCGGAATCGATGAGGTGGGAAGAGGCCCCCTTGCAGGGCCGGTAGTGGCCTGTGCGGTTATTCTGCCCCGTGACTGCGACATCCTCTATCTGAACGATTCGAAAAAACTGACCGCTGCCAAAAGAGAAGAGCTTTGCCAGGTCATCCTTGAAAAAGCGGTGGCTGTGGGAACGGGAGTGGTGACTCCTGCCCGTATCGACGAGATCAACATCCTTCAGGCCACCTATGAAGCTATGCGGCAGGCGATCGGACGCCTTGAGATAACGCCCCAGGTTTTGCTGAATGATGCGGTTACGATACCTGAGGTTACGATTCCCCAGGTGCCGATCATCAAAGGAGATGGGAAAAGTGTTTCCATTGCAGCGGCGAGTATCGTGGCAAAAGTCACCAGAGACCGAATGATGGTGGAGTATGACCGGGAATTTCCGGGATATGATTTTGCATCTAATAAAGGCTATGGATCAGAGGCACATATCCAGGCTCTGAAGAAATATGGTCCATGCCCTATTCACAGGAAGACCTTTATCAAGAATTTTTTATAGACTGTTTTGGGAAATGCCTTAAGGCAGGCGCTTTCTGAGAGACTCGTTTTTTTAGCAGATGTATACGAAAGATACCGACATTAAAAAGAAGAAAGGGTGCCGTCTGGCTGTATGAATAAACGAAAATTGGGCGGATATTACGAGGAACAGGCGGCTCTGTTTTTAGAAAAACAGGGCCTTTTTATCAAAGAAAGAAACTACCGCTGCAGACTGGGAGAGGTGGATATTATAGCCAAGGACGGCAGATGCCTTGTCTTTGTGGAAGTGAAATACCGCTTTTCTGCCAATGCGGGAAGCGCCTGGGAGGCAGTGGATAAAAATAAGCAAAAAATCATCAGCAAAGTGGCAGAACAATATCTGGCAACTCATTTTCATAGGCTGGATATTCCCTGCAGATTTGATGTGGTAGGCTTTGAAAAGGATAAGCCTTGCTGGGTGAAAAATGCATTTGATTTTTGCAGATGAAAAGTGCGGGCCTGTCCCGAAAAGGAGGAAAAATGGAAATAAAATGGCAGGATGAAGATTCCCCCCATATGCTTGTCAGAGAAGAAAAGGGAGTGACTTTTCTTACCTGGCAGGCGCTGGAAGAGATTCCCGGGCTGATCCACGGGTTCAGCACCCGCCTTGGGGGAGTGAGCCAGGGGATCTATGGGACTATGAATTTAAGTTTTACAAGGGGAGACAGAGAGGAAGACGTCCGGGAAAACTACCGGAGGATTTCGGCCGCTATGGGATTTTCCCCGGAAGATATTGTAACTTCTGACCAGACCCATACCACAAATGTCCGCGTAGTCACCTATGAGGACCGGGGAAACGGGATCACAAAGCCCCGCCCTTATAAGGATATCGACGGTATGGTGACAAATGTTCCGGGCGTGATCCTTGCTACTTTTTATGCGGACTGCGTGCCC
The DNA here is from genome assembly GCA_938028845.1 of uncultured Blautia sp. GTDB lineage: Bacteria > Bacillota > Clostridia > Lachnospirales > Lachnospiraceae > Blautia_A. Next base: position 5,407 of record CALIZJ010000166.1, on the reverse strand, counting down.
CTATATTTTGTGGACCCTGTAAAAAGAGCCATTGGCCTTTCTCATTCCGGATGGAGGGGAACTGTGGGGCATATGGGCAGGGTGACGGTGGAGAAAATGAGAGAAGAATACGGTTCAAAGCCGGAGGATATTTGCTGCGGCATCGGTCCGTCTATCTGCCAGGAGTGCTATGAGGTAAGCGGGGATGTGATAGAAGAGTTTTGCAGAGCTTTTGAAAAAAAATACTGGGATGGGCTCTTTTATCCCAAAGGACAAGGGAAATACCAGTTAAATTTATGGGAAGCAAACCGTATCATCCTTTTAGAGAGCGGGATCAGGAAAGAACGGATCTTTATGCCTGGGATCTGTACCTGCTGTAATCCTGAGTTTTTGTTCTCTCACAGGGCGTCTAAAGGAAAACGGGGAAATCTGGGTGCTTTTTTAGGATTGAAAAACGAAGAAAAATAAAAAGTGTTTATAAAAAATGTGGTACCGATCCTGTCAGTCGATACCACATTTTGTTTTAATTGCCATTTACCTGTTTGATCAGGTTCATGATCTTTTCATTGCTGGAACGTACCTTTTCTACAGAGACATCGTGATTGATGATGTCGATGATGCTTGCCAGGTATTTGCTCATGTTTGCCTCAATATAGTATGGTTTGGTGAGAAGTTCAGGAGTACGGTAATTTAAGTTTGTGGTGATCACCTTGTCCAGCCAGCCCTTCTCGTAATATTCGTCAAATTTATCCAGACCGTCGGTAAACAGGCCGTAGGTAGTACAGATGAATACGCGGTTGGCCTTACGTTCCTTGATCTGTTTGGCCACATCCAGCATACTTTCACCGGAGGAAATCATATCGTCGATGATAACGACGTCCTTTCCTTCTACAGAATCGCCAAGGAATTCATGGGCGACAATGGGATTTTTGCCGTTTACGATGGTGGAATAGTCCCTTCTTTTATAAAACATACCCATGTCTACGCCGAGAATATTAGAAAAATAAACGGCTCTTGACATAGCGCCTTCATCCGGGCTGATGATCATCAGGTGGTCATTGTCCGGTTTGAAATCCGGTACGTTTCTGACCAGCGCTTTCAGGAACTGGTATGTGGGGAAAAAGTTATCAAATCCGTTCAGCGGAATGGAGTTCTGTACACGTGGGTCGTGTGCGTCAAAGGTGATGATATTGGAAACGCCCATATCACTTAATTCCTTAAGGGCAAGGGCGCAGTCCAGAGATTCTCTCTTAGAACGTCTGTGCTGACGGCCTTCGTAAAGGAATGGCATGATCACATTGATTCTGTGTGCTTTTCCGGTAGCAGCGGAAATGATCCTTTTCAGATCCTGATAGTGGTTGTCCGGGGACATATGGTTTTCGTGGCCGCAGACGGTATAAGTAAGGCTGTAATTGGTGATGTCAACCATGATATAAAGGTCTGTACCGCGGACAGACTCCCGGATATAGCCTTTTCCTTCGCCGGTGCCAAAACGGGGACAGGAACATTCGATGAGAAAGGATTTTTCACTGTATCCCTGGGGGATAATACTCAATTTCTTTTTGGAAACAAGCTCCTTACGGAATCTGACAAGTTTTCTGTCAACCTCCTCGGCTAAATCCCGGCATCCTGCCAATGCGGCAATGCGGATCGGGGCGACTGGCAGAGACTTCTCCAGCAATTCAATATTCGGCATAATTTTCCTCCTAAGTATTCTAATCATCTGCCATATAATTGCTCCGGCAGATGTTACTCTAATGATAGTTATAACATTTGCCCTAAATCCCGTCAAGGAATTTATTGCTTTTTACCTGTGAAATTGGTATGATAGAAAAGATAAAAAGGGACATGTCATACCCGGTAACGATAAAAAGGGAATCGAGGATTAGAATGAAAAACAAAAAGCATATCATATCCTGTGTGCAAAAAGGCAGTATTGCAGAGGAGCTTGAACTTGAAAAAGGGGACGTACTGCTGTCTGTAAATGGGAAAGAGATAGAAGATATTTTTGACTACCGCTATCTCACGGAGGATGAGCTGGTCACTCTTTTAATAGAAAAGAAAAACGGGGAAGAATGGGAGCTTGAGGTAGAGAAGGATTACGACGAAGACCTGGGGCTGGATTTTGAAAACGGCCTTATGGACGAGTACCGTTCCTGCTCCAATCGCTGCATTTTCTGCTTTATCGACCAGATGCCGCCGGGGATGCGTGATACACTGTATTTTAAGGATGATGATTCCAGGCTTTCTTTTCTTCAGGGAAACTACGTGACCCTGACTAATATGAGCCAGCATGATATTGACAGGATCATCCATTATCACCTCTCCCCCATTAATATTTCTTTTCAGGCGATGAATCCTGCCCTTCGCTGTGAAATGCTCCATAACCGCTTTGCTGGTGAGGCTCTTTTAAAGGTGGACCGCCTTTATGAGGCAGGCATTACCATGAACGGGCAGATCGTTCTGTGCAAGGGGATCAATGATGGGGAGGAACTGGAATACAGCCTTGAGAAACTTTCCGTTTACGTTCCTGTCCTGGAAAGTGTATCTGTAGTGCCGGTGGGCTTGACAAAATACCGGGAAGGGTTGTATCCTTTACAGGCGTTTACCAGGGAGGATGCGAATACAGTTCTGGACCAGATCCACAGATGGCAGGAGAAGATGTTAAAGGAGCACGGCATACATTTTGTCCATGCTTCTGACGAGTGGTACATCCTTGCGGGAAGAGAACTGCCTCCGGAAGAAAATTACGATGGATATCCTCAGTTGGAAAACGGAGTGGGGATGCTGCGCCTTTTGCAGACAGAAGTAAAAGAGGCGCTGGAACATAGAACAGGCGACGGCAGAAAGATCCGGGCAGCGGCAGCGACCGGAAAGCTGGCGGCGCCCTTCCTTGAAAAACATATGGCAATGATCCGGGAAAAATATCCGCAGGTGGATGTGGAAGTGATTCCCATTACCAATGTATTTTTCGGAGAGCAGATCACGGTATCCGGGCTGCTCACCGGAGAGGACCTGATCCGGCAGCTAAAAGGCAGGGAGCTTGGGGAAAAGCTTCTGCTCCCGTGCAACATGTTAAGAAGCGGCGAGGATGTATTCCTTGATGATGTATCTGTAAGGGAATTGTCCGAAGCATTGAACGTTCAGGTGGTTGTAGTGGACGAGGGCGGCGAGGACCTGGTCCAGGCAGTTCTTGAGGCACCTGGAGAGAAGATTCATAAAAGGAGACAAATGTATGAGCAAACCAGTAGTGGCGATAGTGGGCAGGCCGAACGTTGGTAAATCCACACTGTTTAATGCGCTGGCGGGAAGTAAGATATCTATTGTGCAGGACACTCCCGGCGTGACGCGGGACAGGATTTATGCAGACGTAACGTGGCTTGACAAGACATTTACTTTAATTGATACCGGCGGAATCGAGCCGGACAGCGGCGATATTATCCTTTCTCAGATGAGAGAGCAGGCGCAGATCGCCATTGATACGGCGGATGTGATCGTTTTTATTACCGATGTGCGCCAGGGGCTTGTGGATTCTGACGCTAAGGTGGCGGATATGCTGCGGCGCAGCCAGAAACCGGTGGTCCTGGTGGTAAATAAAGTAGACAGTATGCAGAAGTTCATGATGGATGTCTACGAATTTTATAACCTGGGGATCGGGGAGCCGATTCCTATCTCGGCGGCGAACCGTATGGGCCTTGGGGATATGCTGGATGAGATCGTAAAAGAATTCCCGGAAGATACCACGCAGGAGGAAGAGGATGAAATCCCGAAGATTGCGATCGTGGGAAAACCTAATGTAGGAAAATCTTCCCTTATAAACCGGCTCCTGGGAGAGGACCGGGTGATTGTTTCAGATATAGCGGGAACTACCCGGGATGCAGTGGATGCCAGAGTTACCTGGGAGGGAAAAGAATACCTGTTTATTGATACGGCAGGACTTCGGCGAAAAGGCAAGGTAAAGGAAGAAATCGAACGGTACAGCGTGATCCGCACAGTTACTGCTGTGGAGCGGGCGCATATCGTGGTGATCCTTATCGATGCCACGGAGGGCGTCACTGAGCAGGATGCAAAGATCGCGGGAATTGCCCATGAAAACGGCAAGGGCGTCATCGTTGCGGTGAATAAATGGGATGCCATCGAAAAAAATGATAAGACCATTTATAAGTTTACAAATAAGATCCGGGAAACTCTGGCATATATGCCTTATGCGGAGCTGATCTTTATTTCTGCCAAAACAGGACAGAGAATCCCGAAACTGTTCGAGACCATCGATGCGGTGGTGGAAAACCAGACGCTGCGAGTACAGACAGGCGTACTTAATGAAATCCTTTCTGAAGCTGTGGCTATGCAGCAGCCCCCTTCAGATAAAGGAAAGAGGCTTAAAATCTTTTATATGACACAGGTTTCTGTGCGTCCGCCTACTTTTGTGATTTTTGTAAACGATAAAGAGCTGATGCATTTTTCGTATACAAGATATATAGAAAATAAGATCCGCGATGCTTTCGGTTTTCGCGGAACTCCGCTGAAATTTATTATCCGGGAACGCGGGGAGAAGGGTTGAAAAGATTATGGAAAGATTGATTTGCTTGGCGATTGGCTATGTATGCGGGCTTTTCCAAACTTCTTACATCATTGGCAGAATGCATAAGACGGATATACGGGAGCATGGGAGCGGAAACGCTGGTACGACCAATGCGCTTCGGACTTTTGGCAGAAAGGCTGGAGCTTTGACGCTCCTTGGGGACTGCCTAAAGTGTATCATTGCGATAGTGATCGTAAGAGCTTTGTTTCGGGACAGCTATGGAGATATCCTGCCTCTGTTAAGCCTTTACGGGGCGGCGGGATGTATACTCGGGCATAATTTCCCTTTCTATCTAAATTTTAAAGGGGGAAAGGGCGTGGCTGCGTCAGTTGGGCTGGTCATTGCATTTGACTGGCGGGTGTTCCTTATCTGCGCGGTGATATTTTTTGGATTGTTTTTTACCACTCATTATGTGTCTCTTTGTTCCGTCACCGCCTATTTATCAGCTTTTGTGCTGGTGATCCTGTTCGGGCAGATGGGGTCTTACGGTATGGATAAAGCCCATATGACGGAGCTGTATCTTGTTATGGCTGCTTTGACCGCCCTGGCCTTGTTTAAGCACAGGACGAATATCCAGCGGCTTTTCAAGGGAACAGAGAGCAAGGTTTATCTGGGGAAAAAAGCGAAAAAGGAATAACGAGGTGACGATCGTATGGCAAAAATCAGTATACTTGGGGCAGGAAGCTGGGGCAGCGCCCTTGCCGTACTGCTGCATAATAATGGAAATGAAGTGACTCTTTGGTCTGCGCTTAAGGATGAAGTAAAGATGCTTTCGGAAAAAAGAGAACATCCTACAAAGCTCCCAGGTGTGCGTTTATCTGAGGATATCTCTATTACCTCGGATCT
>CALIZJ010000165.1 GCA_938028845.1 uncultured Blautia sp. | reverse complement strand
ACCCCTGCTGTAGCGGATTGCAGGTACAGGGCACCGCTAACTCCCCGGCTGCGCGGATTTAAGTATAGAGGTTTTTGGAGAGGTTGTCAAGGGGATTGGGGGAAAATGTTGGTTTCAATATATGGATTCGGATCTTGAAAAATTGCATGGAGCTGGTTTCTCTTAATAAGCCCCAATTTATAAAATTGCGATATTAAAAAAATAGGAGTGACAAATATGTTAAAAAAATTATCAGAAATGAGTTTAGAAGAATTATGGGAGTTATTCCCAATAATCTTAAGTGAACATCAAGATTACTGGGCAAAGTGGTATGAAGAGGAAGTATCATCTTTATCCGTATTATTGCCTAAAGAACAAATTGTACGAATCAGTCACATTGGCAGTACCGCAATAAAGGAAATATGGGCGAAGCCTATTATTGATATTCTTGTAGAGATAGAGCGGGAATCCAATCTCAAAACCATCAAAGATATTTTAGTAGGTAATGGATATATTTGTATGAGCCAATGTGAAAATAGGATGTCCTTTAATAAAGGATATACGGCGAACGGATTTGCTCAAAAAGTATTTCATTTGCATTTAAGATATGCAGGCGACAATGACGAATTATACTTTCGAGATTATCTCAATATGAATAGCAATGCTGCAAAAGAATACGAAACTTTAAAACTCAGATTATGGAAACAATATGAACATAACAGAGATGAATACACAAACCAAAAGACAGAATTAGTTGCCCGATATACAAAGCAGGCGAAAGAACTTTTTGAGGGAAGGTATCTCTAAATTATAAATATTATTGTCGAATGGATAGTATGTCCTATATATGAAAACAAGACAAGATTAAAAATCCAGGAAGACCAAAAGTGATGGCCGATCATAAAAATATGTCCTGTGGTCTTGTAAAGAAATACAACAAGTGCCATGAGGAAGCTTAGAGTGCAATATTCTTTCCGAAAAGATTTTCCTGTAATAGGCATGGGTGTGAGACCAGGAGAAAAGCAGGAAGAGTAAGAAGAGAGAAGAAAGGAAATGACATAGAACAGAGAAAATGCTATAATCGTAGATACGGACGACAAATAGAGTTTAAAGAATATTTTAAGGATGCATAATAGAATATAGAGCAATTTGCGTGTGGGACAATGGAGGTGGGATTTATGGCAATTAAGTCGATAGATGTTATGAATATAATGGTATTTCAGCGCCAGTTTCGAACGTATCGAGGAAGAGAGGGCGAAAAAATACGGGACAGCTTCCGGTTGGAATTTTGCGACGGAATTAATGTATTGATTGGAGAGAATGGAGTAGGGAAAACTGCTTTGTTGAAAATGATATACGCAGCCACACAATGGTCTATTGAACAAACGAATCAGGGAAAAACCAGAAAATTTCTTCAGTTTTTTTCCAACAGTCTTAGTGACGGTGAAGCATTAAAAAGTACAGACAGAACGGATGAGCCTTGTTACTTCAGGATTTCAGATGGGGAACATATTTTTGAGGACAGCCTTTCGCAAAAGGCTTTTTTAAATTATGGGCAATGGCTTGGGCTGAATATCCAGTCCGTATTTATTCCTACTACAGAGATGCTTTCCCATTCTAAAGGTTTTTTGGCAATGAACGAGAAATATAATATGCCTTTCGATGGAACCCAGATAGATATAATTGTAAACGCATCCCTTCCCGAAACAAGAGAAATTCCGGCTGTGATGAAGGGGGTGCTGGACAAGATCAGCAATGTGATTGATGGTACAGTGATCCAGGAGGATGATACTTTTTATGTTGTAAAAAAGGACGGACGAAAAGTAGATTTTTGTCTGGAAGCAGAAGGATTGCGCAAGCTGGGACTGCTGTGGAGATTGATCCGTAATGGATTATTGGAAGCTGGAACGGTCCTTCTATGGGATGAACCTGAGGCGAATTTAAATCCGGAACTTTATCCGCTTGTTGCTGAAATTTTACTGGAATTGGAAAAAAATGGCGTACAGATTTTTGTGGCTACACACAGCTATAATTTTGCTAAATATCTTGAAATACGCAGAACAGTTAAAGAACAGGTAATGTTTCACAATCTTTATAAAGATACTTATGAAATGCCGAATAAGCTTAAGAAAATTCTGCCGGAATCCGAAAATCAAAAAGAGGGAATCTGCAGCGATTCTGCATATAGAATGGAAGATTTGAAAGGAAACCATATTATTATGGCGGATAACAGGCTGCTGGATGAGATTTATGATCTGTGAGGTGTGCAGAAAATGACAATGATAAAACCGGAACTTAAAAGGAGATGACCGAAGTGACGCAAGAGAACCGCCAGAAATTCGGCGAAGAAAATACCACAGAAAATACAGAAAAGACCTGTTTTATGAATATGTGCATGATCCAGGATGAGCAGGGGAATGTGCTGGCTTTAGACAAGGTTGATGAGGATTATGCAGGGACCACATTTCCAGGAGGACACGTGGAAAAAGAGGAGTCTTTCTATGCGTCTGTTGCGAGGGAGATCCGGGAAGAGACGGGGCTGGAAATAAAAGATCCGCTTCTTTACGGCGTATATCATTGGACAGAAACGGGCGTACATAATGTAATCTTTTTATACAAGGCAAAGGAATTTTCCGGTACCTTAAAAAGCTCTGAAGAAGGAAAGGTGTACTGGATTTCTCTGGAAGAGTTTAAGAAAAAGAAACTTGCTGTGGGGATGCAGAATGTTTTAAAGATCATGACTTCCGATCAGATAAGCGAGTGCTGGGTACGCTCTGCACCAGAAGGATACATAGGAACCTTGTATTAAACAGCATAGGATTTAGGAAAATGAAACCATTTTACACTTTACCACATAAATGCGTTGACACGACGAGCTGTCAGGAGTTACAATTAAGTACTAGTAGGATTGTAAGGAGGTAACTTATGAAGAAGCTAATGACAGGCGATGAAGCGATCGCCAGAGGCGCATACGAGGCGGGCGTTACCTACGCTTCCGCGTATCCGGGAACGCCAAGCACAGAAATTCTGGAAAATCTTTCTACATATAAAGAAATCTATGCAGAATGGGCACCGAACGAAAAGGTTGCCATGGAGTCTGCTATCGGTGCATCTGTAGCAGGTGAGAGAAGTATGGTATCCATGAAGCATGTGGGTATGAACGTAGCGGCTGACCCCATGTTTACATGGGCATATATGGGCGTAAATGGCGGAAACGTTATCATTACCGCAGACGAGCCGGGAATGTATTCCTCCCAGAATGAGCAGGATAACAGAAATTATGCGAAAGCGGCAAAGATCGCCATGCTGGAGCCATCCGACAGCCAGGAATGTATCGACATGGTGAAAGCAGCCTACGAACTTGGAGAGCAGTTTGACACACCTTTTATCATCCGTATGACTACCCGTGTCTGTCACTCAAAATCCATCGTAGAATTAAAAGACCGGGCAGACGTTCCTGCAAAAGCATGGGAGAAAAATCCATCCAAATATGTATGCCTTCCCGCTATTGCCAGAAATCTCCGCGTAAAACTGGAAGAGCGCATGAAAAAGCTGGAAGAGTACAGCGAGACCAGTCCTTTTAACAGAGTAGAAATGGGGAATACGAAGATTGGCGTTATCGCATCTGGAATCTGCTATTATTATGCGAAAGAAGTTTTCGGAGAAGATGCCTCTTACTTAAAATTGGGCTTTACCAACCCTCTTCCCGCAAACCTGATCAAAGAGTTCTGCTCTAAAGTAGAAAAAGTATATATCTTAGAAGAAAACGATCCGTATATAGAAGAATTTGTAAAGCAGCAGGGCTGCGCATGTATTGGCAAAGAGCTGTTTCCGGCGTATGGGGAGATGACCCCGGACGTGATCCGTGCATGTGTCACCGGAGAGGCAAATAAGACCATAGATTTCGACAGGAGCCTGCTCATCAACCGTGCACCTACATTCTGTGCCGGCTGTCCGCACAGAGGGCTGTTTTACCGCCTTGGAAAGCGTAAAGATATTATGATAAGCGGAGACATCGGCTGCTATACCCTTGCTGCAGGAAAACCGTATAATGCAATGGATTCCACAGTCTGCATGGGAGCCAGCATCAGCCTGGGTCATGGCGCGCAGAAAGCCTTTAACGCCCAGGGAATAAACCGCAGGGTAGTGACGGTACTTGGTGATTCCACATTTTTCCATACAGGAATCAATTCCCTTATAAATACCGTATATAATAACAGCAATACAGTAAACATCATCCTGGATAACCGTATCACAGGAATGACCGGACATCAGGAAAATCCTGGCACAGGCTTTAATGCAAAAGGCGAGGAGACAACCCTGATCAAGATCGAGGACCTGGTGCGTGCTATTGGGGTAAAACATGTTTATGTGATCGATCCGAATAATCTGAAAGAAGTAGATGAAACCCTGGATAAATGCCTGGCTCTTGACGAACCCTCTGTGATCATCACAAGATGGCCCTGCGTCCTTAAAAAGTTCTCACAGGCAGACAAAGAGGAGTTTAACCAGCTCTTTGCTACTAAAAATAAAGTAGATCCGGAAAAATGTATTGGATGCAAGCTTTGTCTGAAAGCCGGCTGTCCGGCTATGTCCTATGACAAAGCGGAAAAGAAAGTAAGCATCAACCGTGCACAGTGCGTAGGCTGCGACGTCTGCACACAGGTATGCCCCAAGGATGCTATCGTAAAGGAGGATTAATGCCATGACAAAAAGCATTTTATTAGTAGGTGTGGGCGGTCAGGGTACCATCCTTGCCAGCAAGATTTTGACAAACGGCCTGATGGAAGCAGGCTACGATGTAAAGATGAGCGAGATCCATGGAATGTCTCAGAGAGGGGGAAGTGTTTCCTCTCAGGTGCGTTATGGAGAAAAGGTAATGTCTCCGGTGATCGAAAAAGGAAAGGCGGATATCGTGGTTTCCTTTGAGAAGATGGAAGCGCTGCGTGCGCTGGATTATTTGAAAGAAGACGGCACTTTGGTGGTAAATAACGAGGAGATTCCTTCCATGTCTGTAATAACCGGCGATGAGGATTATCCGGATAATGTTCTGGAAGAAATAGAAAAGCATGTAAAGGCAAAAGTAGTAGATGCTACAAAGCTTGCCCGGGAGCTTGGAAATGAAAAAGCAGCAAACATTATCCTTCTGGGAACTATCATCAAGTCCATGGGACTGGAGCATATCCACTGGGAAGAGATTCTGGAAGCAAATATCAAACCCCAGTTTGTAGAATTAAATAAAAAAGCATTGAAAGTAGGAATGGATGCTGTAGCCTGAGGGCTATAGTATTCCTTCTGTGAGGTGAGAGACATGATAGCAGAAAAAATGAGACCATTTGTGCAGAATAATTCTGCCATCCGTATGATGTTTGAGGAAGGAAACCGGCTGAGAGAAAAATACGGCGCAGATAAAGTGTATGATTTCAGCCTTGGAAATCCCAGCGTTCCGGCGCCGGACTGTGTGCGCGAGGCGATCATAGATCTTGTGAACGAGGAAGAACCTACAGTCCTTCACGGCTATATGAGCAATGCAGGCTTCGAGGATGTGCGCCAGACTATTGCCGAGTCCCTGAACCGCCGTTTTGGCACAGCATTTGCAGCTAAGAACCTGATCATGACGGTAGGTGCGGCAAGCGGCTTAAATGTTATTTTAAAGACTGTGCTGAATCCGGGAGAGGAAGTCATTGTTTTTGCACCTTATTTTCTGGAGTACGGCGCATATGTAAAGAATTATGATGGATGCCTTGTGGAGATTGCACCGGATACCACTACCTTCCAGCCGAATCTGAAAGAACTGGAAGAAAAGATCACGGCAAAGACAAGGGCAGTGATCGTAAATACACCTCATAATCCTACCGGCGTGGTATATTCGGAGGATACGATCAAAAAACTGGCGGCTGTTCTTGAGAAAAAGCAGGAAGAATTCGGCAGCGTTATTTACCTGATTTCGGACGAACCTTACAGAGAACTGGCGTATGATGGAGTGGAAGTTCCTTACCTGACAAAGTATTATAAAAATACAGTAGTAGGTTATTCTTACAGTAAATCTTTATCCCTTCCGGGAGAGCGTATCGGCTATCTTGTGATACCGGATGAGTTAGAGGACAGCGAAACCGTTATTACAGCGGCCACTATTGCAAATCGTATTTTAGGCAGTGTAAATGCGCCTTCCTTAATGCAGAAGGTGATCGGCAGATGCGCGGACGCGGAAGTGGATGTGGCAGCCTATGATAAGAACCGTATTGCCCTTTATGAAGGTTTAAAAGAATGTGGTTTTGAATGTATTAAACCCCAGGGAGCTTTTTATCTGTTCGTGAAGTCCCCGGTGGCAGACGAGAAAGCGTTCTGTGAGGCCGGCAAGAAATATAACATTTTAATGGTTCCCGGCAGTTCCTTTGCCTGCCCGGGCTATGTTCGGCTGGCATACTGTGTCTCCTATGAGACCATTGTAAATTCCCTTCCGGAATTTAAAAAACTGGCGGCAGAATACGGATTATAAAATTCATAAAAAGATACCTGCGGCAGGAGGACGGTAGTTTATAAAACCGTCCTCCTGTCCTTTTGCTATAGAGAAAGATATTCCTGAAAATCTTCAGGAAGCGGAGCTTTTACGATGACTTTTTCGTCAGAGAAAGGAAGGCAGAATTCTATCTGGGCGGCATGGAGGGCAGCGCGGGAAAATGGGGCGCCATCTGCAGGTTTTTCATGGCTGGAACACTTGGAGATGGGCGGGGATGATGCCTGGAGCCTGACGTTTTCTCCATAAAGGGAATCGCCCAAAAGGGGATGCCCCAGATAAGCCATGTGTGCGCGTATCTGATGGGTCCGCCCGGTAAAGAGCCGGATACTTAAAAGTGCATTGCCGTCTTTTAGAAGAGATTCTGTTCTGTATACTGTCCAGGCTGGTTTGCCGCCTACAGGATCGGGCGCCATTTTTAAGGGACTGTTGGAACAGACACTTAAAGGAACCGAAATTTCACCCCGGGCAGGGGAAGGTGCGCCGGATACCACGGCTAAGTACTCTTTTTTAAATTTTTCATGGCCTTTTTGACCGGATAAAAATGCGGCAGCTATTTTGTTCTTGGCAAACAGCACTGCACCGGAGGTATCCTTATCCAGCCTGCCTATGGGGCGGATGGCTGTCTGTTCGCCTTTTTCAAGAAAATAGGAGGCTGCCATATTAGACAGGGTATCCTGAAAATGGCAGCCTGACGGATGGACGAGAATACCGGCCGGTTTGTTTACTACAAGGACATCGGGATTTTCATAAAGAATGTCTAAAGGCTGCTTTAAAGGCTGCAGATGTTTGGTGTCGGTTTTAGATGGCTCTGCCTGAATTTTCAGGATGTCTCCTGCTGCTAGCAGATAGGTAGTGCGCGCTTTATGTCCATTTACCGTAATTCCTTCCTCCTGAAATTTAAGAGAACGGATTTGGCTTTTCGAGAGGCGGGGAATGTCTTTTAAAAATTTTTGGACGGACATACCCTCCTGCTTGGCGTCTATGGTATAGGTCAGGAATCTTTTCATGGGAATAAGTCTGCGCTCCTTTTCTGGTGAAGTGCGATAGTTAAATTACACACGGTTGCTTGGAATATCTATTTCGCATATTTCTCTTTAAAAGAGAGAGGCTGCTTTACAAAAGGATTTTATAGGCTTATTATAGCATCATAAAAAAAGAACGCAAGGAGAGGCTGCGATGAATGAGATGAAAGAAAGGCTGCACACAGGGGAGCTGTATCTTCCAGGAGATGAAGCGATTATGGAAGAGCAGAAGAAATGCCTGGAACGGCTGTATGATTTTAACAGAACCCGCCCGGGAGAGATGGAAAAACGGCAGGAAATGATGAAAGAAATGTTTGCGGAGGTAGGAGAAAACTGTTACATTGAAGCGCCCCTTCATGCAAATTTCGGCGGCGCCCATATTCATTTAGGAAATAATGTCTATGCAAATTTTAATCTTACCTGTGTGGATGATACACATATTTATATAGGCGATTACACCATGTTTGGCCCCAATGTTACCGTGGCCACAGCAGGGCATCCGCTTTTGCCCTCCCTGAGAGAAAAGG
>CALIZJ010000164.1 GCA_938028845.1 uncultured Blautia sp. | reverse complement strand
GCTTCTGCCGCCTGATTTGTCAAAAACAGTACAAAATATTTCAGTACCCATCCTCCGATCACACAGTAATAAGGAGTAATGATAAACGGCACTATGCAGGCCAGATAACCAAGCCCTCTAAAGCGCTTGTCCAAAGCTGTATAAGCGCCGATAACGCTTAAACGTGTCTTTCTTCCAATGGCAATTTCCGTGACCATCAGGGTAAATCCAAAGGTAACTACTAAAATCAGATACACCAGCAAAAAAATTCCTCCGCCGTACTTTGCAGCCAGATAAGGAAAGCGCCACAGGTTTCCCAACCCTACCGCAGATCCGGCTGCCGCCAGAACAAAGCCCATTTTGTTGGTAAAACTGCTTCTCTTTTTCTCCATCCTATCTCCCTCCAAAATCTTATCTTTTTGTATTCCATTCTTTTTGTGAAAAATTCGGATTATCTGTTATATTATACCATCAATAGATGACAAAGTACAACATTTATCCTTTTTTTAACCTTCTTATAAAGGACATTTTCATCTTCCTTTCCTGATCATACAGTCAAAATCCCATCACACAATATTTTTAATAAATTGGCGCATAGCATTATTTTTTTTGTACATACTAATTTCATCTTGTAAAAAGGAGGACTAAAAATATGACGATTCTTAGATGTTCGGCAACCACCTGCATGTATAACCAAAAGGAACTCTGCTCCAAAGGCGAGATCAAGGTAAACGGTACAGACGCCCGCTACGCAGATGAAACATGCTGTGCAAGCTTCCAGGAACGTACGGATACCGCTGCAAAGAACAGCTTCACAGAAGGATGCGGATGCGAAAAAATCCAGATAGACTGCAAGGCTTCAGAGTGTACCTACAATGACAACTGCAAATGTACGGCATCCTCTATCGGCATCGCCGGAGAAGGCGCCTGTCAGTGTCAGGATACAAAATGTACCACCTTCCACTGTAAATGCAGTTAAAAAACTATATTTTCAACCTCTTTTAAAGTGGAAAAGCGGCTTACCGCCCTTTTATAGTTCCTCATTCACGCATACAAAAAAGCCTCTTATGGAGATTTTCCATAAGAGGCTCTTTTACGCAAAATTATCTGTTTTTCAGGAAATCCGGAATCTGAATATCCTTCTTCTGAACCGTACTGGACGGAACCTTCGCTCCGAATGGATTAGAGTTCATATTCGGAAGGTTAAAGCTAGGCATATTCATATTTCCAGAGGATGTCTGTCCTGTGCTGGATGCAGGCTTTCTCAAATTAAACGGAGAAGATGATCTTGCGCCGAAAGAAGAAGTATTGCTCTGTGCATTATCTGTCAGGCCTGTAGCAATAACTGTGATACGTGCATAATCTGCAACAGAATCATCATACATAGCACCAAAGATAATGTTTGCTTCTTCTCCGGTCAGTTCCTGCACATAGCTTGCCGCATCGTTGGCATCCATAAGGGAAATGTCACCGGAAATATTAATGATAACATGGGTCGCACCTTTAATGGTGGTCTCAAGCAGCGGTGAGGATACAGCCTGCTGTACTGCCTCCATGGCTTTTTCATCGCCTTTGGCTTCACCAATACCGATATGTGCGATACCTTTATCTGTCATAACTGTCTGCACATCTGCAAAGTCAAGGTTGATCAGTGCCGGCAGATTAATGAGGTCGGTAATGCCCTGTACTGCCTGCTGAAGCACCTCGTCTGCCTTGCGCAACGCTTCCGGCATGGTAGTACGCCTGTCCACGATCTCCAGAAGCTTATCGTTTGGAATCACAATCAATGTGTCTACAGCTTTCTTCAGATTTTCAATGCCTGCAAGAGCATTGTTCATACGTGTCTTAGCCTCGAAACGGAAAGGCTTGGTCACGACTCCGACTGTGAGGATACCCATTTCCTTGGCTGCCGATGCGATGATAGGAGCCGCACCTGTTCCGGTTCCGCCGCCCATACCGCAGGTAACAAATACCATATCAGCGCCTTCCACTAATTTTTTTACTTCCTCTATACTCTCCTCAGCGGCCTTCTGACCAACTTCCGGCTTTGCACCTGCACCAAGGCCTTTCGTTATCTTTTCCCCAATCTGAAGTACTGTCGGAGCTTTACACAGAGTCAAAGCCTGCTTATCTGTATTGACACCTACAAACTCCACTCCGCCAATGGCCTCTTCCACCATTCTGTTTACTGCATTATTTCCGGCTCCACCTACACCAATGACGATTATCTTTGCAGATGACTCAGCCTCATTTGTCATAATCTCTAACAATGTACTTCCTCCTTTATTTCTACCTGATATCCATACTCAGTCATTCATAGCGAGCTGCATATAGATATATCATATATTTTTTTTTGAAATTTATCAACCACTATTTTTGTTTTTTTATACTTTTTTCACGAATTTTCGTCATAAAATCAATATCCCTCATAGGAGCCGCCGTAATAGTCCTCTTCATAGCCGCTGTCGCTGTAGGAACTTTCGTCAGTATAACCGTCTCCATAATAGCTTTCGTCGGTGTAGCCATCTTCATAGTAGCCCTCATCGGTATAGCCGTCCCCATAATAATTTTCATCTGTATAGGAATCTTCCGTATAGCTGTCCTCGTAAGAACCATCCTCTGAATAACCATCCTCCTCATAGCTTTCATCTGAAGAATAGGTGTCATCTGTTTCAGACCCATCCTCTGCTGCATTGGGGTTCGGTCCTACATAGTTTCCTTCTCGGTCGTATTCGCTGACTCCGTCGTAACCGCCTTCTTCATTGTAACCGCCTGTCCAGTCGCCCTTTGCATCTATGCTTTCCTGGGTCGGCGCCGGGCCCACATAGTTTCCATACTGGTCGTATTCTCCGGTTCCTGTATAGTCCAGCTCCTCGTCATAGCCCCCTACCCAGTTTTCCAGTGCGTAGTCCAGCTCTGTCATTGGCTTTGGTCCCACGTAATTTCCTTCTGCGTCATACTCATCGTAGCCGGTGTACTCTCCGTTTTCATCGTAGCCGCCCGGCCAGTTTTCCGCCGTATATTCCACTTCCTCCTTTTCAAAGGTAATGGTTTTTACCGTATCTGTCACCGTTTCCAGATGCAGGATCCCTTTCTGCCCGGCAAGCTTAGGCAAAATGGCGATCACTCTTGCCATCTTGTCCTCCAGATATTCATCTTTTCCAAGCTGAACGGTAATATCCCCGTACACAAGGCTGATATCATAGCTGCTGTCAAACTGTATATGATCGGGTATCATCTCATTTTTCTGGAAAATAGTAGCAAGCGCCACCGCTGTATTTAATACGGTAGTGCCTTTAATGGGAAGCTTTTCATCCTTGATCACATGATCCACCTGGATCCCGTCAAAATACGGAACCGATTCATCCCTCTCACGGGAGCTTTCTATAAAAATTCCGTTCCGGTCAAAATAAATATAACTGTCCAAATAGGGAATACATCCCACAGGCTGTTTCTCCCGCACAGTGATCACGATCGTATTCCTGTTTGAGCGGCTCACACGGAAGCCCTCTACAAAAGGAATATCCCCCACATCATCCCTGGAATATAAAATAGGCGCCAGAATAGAATTCGATGCCAAAGGTCCCCGAAGGATCATCTCCCTCACTTCTTCTTCCGTATAATGACTGCTTCCCATTACCTCCACATTTTCCACTCTGTAATAAGTAAAAAAGAATACGATCCCAGCAAGAAGAAGCGCCGCAAAACCGGCGCCTGCAATTTTCCAGACCTTCTTATCAATGTGTAACTTTTTTCTGTAATTGGATGTTCTCATATAAAAAATTCCTGTATTTTCTAAGACTGACCTTTTTGTCACTTTTAACTGCAAAAGAAGATGCTAAAGGCAGCAGCAAGCGCCCAATGCCGTCAGATCCCGGCATATATGTTCATACCCCCGGCGGATATAGGAATACCCCTGTATTTCTGTCTCCCCTTTTGCCCCAAGTGCTGCTAAGATAAGGGCTGCTCCGCCGCGGAGCTCTTCTGCATAAACGGTACACCCCAAAAGGGGATACCCGCCGTCAATCCATGCATCTCTTCCCGCAACAGTGATCCCGGCTCCCATCCTGTTCATCTGCCCTGCTGCCTTAAACCGGTCTTCAAAGATCATTTCCCGAATATGGCTTTCTCCCGGTATGGTAGCCAGGACCGCCATAAGCGGCGATTGCAGATCCGTAGGAAATCCCGGATAAACTCCTGTCTCTAAATATGCAAGGGGAAAACGGACACTGCTTCCGTCAGCTATTAGTTTACCACTCTTTGCTTTATATTGTCCACCTATTTTCCTATACACTTCAAGAAAAGCGTCTAATTCTCCTTCCGGCGGATTTTCGATCACGATCCGCCCCCTGGTAACGGCACAGGCGCACAGATAAGTTCCCGCCACGATCCGATCCGGCGGAACCTGCATATTTCCTGCTTCCAGTCCTTCTACCCCTGTAATGTGGATACAGTCCCCGCCGTCTCCGGAGATTTTGGCTCCCATCCCTCTTAAATATCTGCAGAGCCATACGATTTCCGGCTCCCTGGCGCAGTTTTTCAGGCAGGTTTCTCCTTTTGCCAAAACCGCCGCTAAAATCCCCTGCTCCGTAGCTCCCACACTTCTCCCGGAAAATGTGATCGTACTGCCTGAAAGTTCCCCGCAGGAAGCACACAGAAAAAAGGGCTCCTCCTCTATCCTGGCGCCCAGGCTTCTAAGGGCAAAAAGGTGGAGGTCAATGGGACGTTTTCCGATCACGCAGCCCCCCGGATACCCCAGGCATCCCTTTTTATTTCTTCCAAGCATAGCGCCAAGGAGAATCACAGAGGAACGCATCTTTCCTGTGTAAGTCCCGGATATCTCAGTCTTATCTGCATTGGTGCAGTCCAAATACAGATCATGCCCTTCCCACCAGGTAACCGCCCCGATCTCCCCAAGGATCCTTTCCATGCAGAATACATCCGCAATCCTGGGACAGTCCTTAAGCACACTGACTCCCCGGTGTAAAAGGGATGCCGCCATCATAGGCAGCGCCGCGTTTTTTGAGCCCTGTATAAAAACCGTCCCGTTAAGGGGCCTTCCTCCTGTAACGCGGATACTATCCAAGCTTTTCACTCCTAAAAGGGCCTCTTAGATTTATTGTATGCACGGGGCGTATTCCTGTGACTGCTTACACTTAATGCGAGCCCCATCTCCCCTAAAAGAAATACAACGGATGTCCCCCCATAACTGACAAAGGGCAGAGTGATTCCCGTATTCGGTATGGTATTGGTCACAACCGCGATATTTAAGATCACCTGGATTGCCATATGCCCCAGTATCCCCGCACAGATCAACGTTCCTTTAAGGTCGCAGCTATGAGTGGAGATTACACACAGCCTCCATAAAAGCAGCCCGAAAATCAGGATCAGCGTTCCCGCCCCCACAAGCCCCAGTTCCTCACAGATAATAGAAAAAATCATATCATTTTGAGCTTCCGGCACAAAGCCCAGCTTTTGAAGGCTGCTGCCAAGACCTCTTCCGAACAGCCCGCCGCTTCCTATGGCGTAGAGTCCCTGGATGGTCTGAAACCCTTTCTCATATTTTTCCGGCTCTCTCCAGATGGCCAGCCGTTCCAGGCGATAGCTCTCCGCTGCTAAAAACACAGCCACAAAAGCAATCCCTGCCGCTCCAAGCCCTATAAACTGCACATATCTGGGATTGGATACAAAGATCAGGACAACGCCGATACCCAGGATAATGACAGCCGTGCTCAGATTATTGGAGCCTACCAGTCCCACAATGGGAAGAAGGGTGAGCATGGTCCTGCACATAAATCCAAAACCTGCCGTATCCTTCCTGGTCCTGTCGATCTGCCAGGTAAGGAAAAGGATCACTGCCACTTTTGCAAACTCCGAGGGCTGAAAAGAAAGAGGACCCAGGTTCAGCCACCGTTTAGAACCATTGATCTCCTGGCCGAACAAAAGCACAGCTGTGGAAAGAAGCATAGAGATAAGATACGCCCACGGCGCCAAAGAAACCAGAAAATGATAGTCCATCTGGGAAACAGCGTACATGGCAGCCAGCCCCAGTGCCGTGGCGAATAATTGCTTTTTAAAATAATAGGCAGAGTCATGAAAACGCACTCTGCCATTATAAGCGCTGGTGCTGAATAAGATCACCAGGCCAAATACCACCAGAAGCAGCACCAGCGCCAGCAGCGTCTTGTCTGTTTTTACAGGCCTGCCTTCTTTCTTTTCCATCGTGCGCCTCCGGATCTGTCTCATTCATTTATAGATATGAGATTTTCTCCCGGTTCATGACATAGATTCCGAAAGCCTGAGCATATCCATATTTTTCCGTTTCTGTTCTAAAGTAATATGTACGTACCGGTTCAAAGTTATGTTTACATTGGAATGACCCAGAATCTCGCTTAAAGTCTTCACATCAAAATTAAGCTCAATGCACCTGGTGGCAAACGTATGGCGCAGGGTATGATAATTTGTTTCCGGTATTCCGCACTGGCGCAGTATCCTTTTAAAATAATTGTTCATGGTCCGTGGCTCCACATACTCCTCGCAGGAGCCCGTAAGGAAAAACGCACGTCCGGAGGAGGGCAGCCTCTTTTTCATCCGTTCCAGCATAAACACAGGAAGAGGGATATCTCTGTTGGAGCAGCTGCTCTTAGGTGAAGTCACGATTATCTTTGTCTTCTTTGAGGAAAGATCTTCTTTATCATAATCCAGATTCGGAATACGCTGCAGGGTGTAACGGATCTGCAGAAGACCTTCATCCAGTAAAATCTGTTCCCATCGAAGGGCGCAGATTTCCCCAATACGCAGACCTGTATACAAGCTTAAAAGAATACCGTCGCTGATGCGGTTATTTTCCCGAAGCAAAAATTGTTCCAGTTTTTTCCGGTTCGGTATGGTAAGTACATGTATCTCTTTTATTTTTACCTTCACTTTAACAGTCTGGATGCTGCAGGGAATCCTGTAATGCTGCCCTTCTGCAAAATGGAATATCTGCCGTATAATGCTTAAGATATCCCGCACAGTCTTCGGCGAAAGCCCTTTTCCGTCCGCAACTCTTCCCTGTGTAAGTTCCCGATGTACAAATTGTTCCATACTGTCTGTGGTCAGCTTTGCAAGGGAAATCTCTCCCAACTGCGGAAGGATATGATTCTCCACCAGGCTTTGGTATTTCACATAAGAGGATTCTTTTATCTGCGGCCTCATAGCCAGGAGCCACTGTCTGGTCACCTGCCCGAAAGTATCCTGGGAAAGCTCCCCTGGCCGTTGGGAAAAATTCATGACAGCCTTTTGCAGTTTCATTTTGGCTTCCTGATAAGTGGGCGCATATACGGAAGCATAGATTGCTTTTCCATTTTCTGTACGTCCTTTCATGTACCTTCCTTCCCATCTTCCGTCTTTCCTTCTGTAAATGTTTTCTCCTTTTCTTGACATTTGTAAAAACCGTCCCTTCTTTTGACAATATTTTTAAAATATGGCAGCGCTTTTCCAGCATAGCCGGCATATCAGCATGCAAACATTTTCTCCTACCATATTTGGTAATAATCATCACTTTTTCAGGGTAAAATAGCAAGAAAATAAAAAGGGTGCGTCTTTCGACGCACCCGGATTTTAAAGGGCATTTACATATTCTTTAAATCGTTCGCCACGCTGCTCGTAATTGTCAAACTGTCCCCAGCTTGCACAGGCAGGGGATAACAAAACGGCGTCTCCCGGCCGTGCCTTTTGGGCGCATACCTGGACAGCTTCCTTTAAGTCTTCACAGAGAATACAGTCGGTAAAGCCCAGTCTTTCTGCAGCGGCTTTGATTTTTTCTCTTGTCTGGCCGATGAGCACCAGATATCTTACCTTTCCATCAAAGGCCTGGATCCATTCATCATAACTGGATTCCTTGTCATACCCGCCTCCGATCAGAAGAGTGGGGCGGTTCATTGCCTGAATCCCCTTGATGGCTGCATCCGGGTTCGTTCCCTTGGAATCGTTATAGTAAGCCACGCCGTTTTTCTCTGTAACATACTCAATCCTGTGTTCCACAGCAGTAAAAGCACAGACACTTTTTTTAATACTCTCTAATGGAACACCTGCACAGTACGCCATAGCGATAGCTGCCATTACATTTTCATAGTTATGCACGCCCAGAAGCTTTAACTCCCCGGTCCGCAGCACCGTCTTCTTTTCACCTGACAGGCTTAAAACAATCGCATCCCCATCCAGATAAATTCCTTCCTCCAGCGGACGGGCGCTGGAAAAATAGATTACCTTAGGTGTGATTCCCTGTCCAAAGGCTCTGAGCACTTCATCCTCATAGTTAAGGATGCAAAAATCTTCTGCCGTCTGGTTCTTTACGATCAGCTCTTTTACACGGATATATTCTTCCATGGTATGATGGCGGTTCAGATGATCCTCTGTAATATTCAGGATGGCGCTCACTTTCGGCGCAAAAGTCTCTATTGTCTCAAGCTGGAAACTGCTGATCTCTGCCACCGTCACGCTGTCATCCTGCATCTTAAGGGCTTTGGATGTATAAGGGGTACCGATATTTCCCACCACAAATACCGAGGGACATGCGTCTTCCATGATCTTTCCCAAAAGAGCCGTGGTTGTTGTCTTTCCGTTAGTGCCTGTAATGGCAAGCACCCGTCCTTTGCCAGTCTGGTATGCCAGTTCCACTTCGCCCCATACAGGTATTCCCTGGTCATAGAAACTTTTTACAAGAGGGATATCCGTAGGCACGCCCGGGCTTAACACCACCAGATCCAGGGTGTCCTGCACCTCTTTGGGGAGTTCTCCTGCGTATACTTCTACCGGATAATCTCCTTTTGTCTTTTTTATCACCTGTTCTTTATCGATCCCGTCATTTCCGTCAAAGATGATCGGAAAGGCGCCCACTGCCCCCAGCAGGTCAGCCGCTCCGATCCCACTTTTTCCGGAGCCAAACACGAGAACTTTTTTATTATGTAATCTCATGAGTTTCTCCTCCTCTATAATGCCAGAAGCGCGATCAGGCACATAATGGCAGTGATCACAGAAAATACCGTAACCACCCTAGTCTCGGACCATCCGCAAAGTTCAAAATGATGATGGATAGGCGCCATTTTAAACACACGCTTCCCATGGGAAATTTTAAAGTAGGACACCTGGATAATAACGGACAATACTTCCACCAGATAGATCAGGCCTACTAAAATAATAAACAAAGGCATCTGCATCACATAAGCTGAGCCTGCCACAAATCCGCCCAGGGCAAGAGACCCTGTATCTCCCATAAACACCTTTGCAGGGTAAACATTGAACAGCAAAAATCCCATCAGGCTTCCCACCACCGCACAGGTAATAGGCTCAATCCCGGATTTCAGTCCCACAGACACTACGGTAAACAACATGGCTACGATCAGCGTCACGCTGGAAGCAAGCCCGTCCAGCCCGTCTGTAAAGTTTACGCCGTTCACAGTTCCGATCACGGCAATAAATAAAATCGGAATGGCAAGCCAGCCTACATTCAGGAAGTGCCCGCTCCAGAAGGGAATACGCATAGTCAGAGAGATATCCGTATAATTTACCAGGTAAAAAGCAAATATACCTGTCAAAATTACCTGCAGCAAAAATTTCTGCCATGGCAAAAGCCCGTCGGAGCGTTTTAACACAACCTTAAGATAATCGTCCAAAAATCCAATGATGCCAAATCCCAGTGTAAGAAACAGCACCGGTATGATCAGCGGATAATCTTTCACATAAAACAGGGAGGTCACCACTGTGGCGATCAAAAAGATCACGCCGCCCATAGTAGGTGTTCCCGCCTTTTTCAAATGGGACTGCACACCGTCCACTCTTTCTGTCTGACCCATTTTCAGTTTTCTAAGAAAGGGAATAATGACCGGTCCCAGCACAACGCTGATCGCAAAAGAGATCAGCACGGGGATTACAATTTGAAACTCCATCCTCACACCTCGTAAATCTTTCGTTTATTCATATTTTTCTGGAAATACACCTTTAAATGGTGTTGCATGTTCTAGTATAAGGCTTTTTCCCCGAATTATCAACCCTCTGTGGGAACAGGCGTCACATTTTCTTCCCCGGTGTGTTCAATACCAAGATAAGGAAGAACATTGGCAAAAATGCTGCGGATAACCGGAGCCGCAACAGTTCCGCCGTAATACACCCCCTTTGGATCATGAATAATGCACAGCCCTAAAATCTGGGGATCTTCCGCCGGAGCGAAGCCCAGGAAAGAGGAAATGTACCGGTTGGCGCTTCTGGGAAGAGTTTGGGAGGTGGCAGTTTTCCCCCCTATGCTGTACCCTTCGATCTTTGCATTTTTTCCCGAGCCTTCTGACACAACGCTTTCCAGGATCGCCCGCACAGTCCTTGAAGTTTCCTCTGAAACAATTCCGGTTTCCACAGGATACTCGATCTTTTTCACATAAGTTCCATCCGGGCTCTGGATATTTATCCCGAAATGAGGGGTGATCCTGTTTCCCCCATTGATCAGCGCACTTACTGTGGTGGCCAGCTGAATGGGCGTGATCTGGAAAGACTGTCCAAAGGAAACCGTAGCCAGCTCCACATTTCCCATATTCTTTTCCTTATGCATGATCGTCCCCGCCTCACCTGGCAGGTCGATTCCTGTCTTTTTTAATAGGCCGAACTGCCGAAAATATTTATAATAATTTGCCACTCCCAAACGCAGTCCTACCTCCATAAAGACCGGATTGCAGGAATTCTGCGCTCCTTCCACAAAGGTCTGCGCCCCGTGTCCGGTTCTTTTCGCACAGTGTATCCTTCTGTCATCTACCACTTTATACCCGGGACAGAAAAAACCATCGTCAAGAGAAACCACTCCCTCTTCAAGACCGGCGGACATGGTAATGATCTTAAAGGTAGAGCCCGGCTCATAGGTATCGTTCAGACAGGGATTTCTCCACATCTGATTTAAAAGATCCTGCTTTTCTTCCTGAGACATAGAAGAAGTATCCACCGCTGTATTTAAGGTGAAGGGATCGTTCAGATCAAATTCCGGCACGTTCACACAGGCATAGATCTCCCCGTTCTGGGGATTCATAAGAAGAATGGACACCCGCTCCGCCTGTTTTTCCTCCATCACCTTTTTTGCCGCCTGCTCTGCGAATTCCTGGATACTGATATCCAGACTGATCTGAAGGTTGTCACCTGGGACGGGATCAATGCGGCTCTCTCCTATCTCATCAATCTCCACTCCCCTGGCATCTGTAGTTGTCAGAATTTTTCCCGGAGTGCCGCTTAAAGTTTCCTCATATTTTACTTCCAGACCGATGATCCCCTGATTATCCCCTCCGGTAAAGCCAAGCACCTTCGAGGCTAGGGAACCGTAAGGGTAGTATCTTTTATAATCCTCATCTACCTTTACCCCTTCCAGGCCATAATTGCGGATGGAATCTCCTACTTCTTTTTCCACATTCGTCTTGATCCGTTCAATGGATGAGACTTTTTCCACCCTTTTCCGGATGTCCTCCTCTTCCATCCCAAGCTCTTTGGACAGTACAGAGATTACCTGTTCCGCATCTTTTATCTGGCTGTGTATCACTGAAATAGTACATACTGTTTTATTAGCTGCAAGGACTTTTCCTGTGGCATCCAGGATTTCCCCTCTTTCCGCCTTAATATCCCGCTCCCTTTCATGAAGATCCTGTGCTTTTTCATAGTAATAATCTGACCGGAAGCCCATAAGATACACCAGGCGCCCGATCAGTCCCAAAAGCATGGCAGCACAGCAAAAAAACACGATCCAGACTTTTTTCTTGTGAAATGTCTTATTTTTTTTCAAATAAAAACCCCCACAGAGATGGTCATACTAATATATGACTTTTCTCTGCAGGGGTATGCCTTACATACATCCGGTACACCTGCCGGCCCTTTGTCTTTATTCCAGACCAGCCTCTTCGTTGGTGATTCCTTCACTTTCTATATCATTTCCCTGAATAGGATCAGAGTCATCCTCCAAAGGCGCAGGCGCGCTTTCATTGGAAACGCCGTCTGTCTGTGCAGCAGCATCTCCTGAACTGAGACTGTCTGACATAATATACTGCCCATTTTCATCTAAAAGGTACTGTCCGTTTTCATCCAGGAGATAACCTTGTTCGTCAATTCGGTTTCCTTCGTTGTCAATCCGGTTTCCTTCTCCGTCTACAAGATTTCCCTCAGAATCAATCTCTCCTCCCGGAACCGTCTCAAGATTGCCGGAAAATCCCTCCCACAGTTCTGTAGTGGGAACATATCCGTCAGATACTTCATCGGGAGCGATATTCAGATACGGAAGCAGTTCTGAAAGGATTCCCTGGGCAACATACTGCGGATAGGAACTGGTCGCCTGGTCTTCTGCGTTTGGCTCATCTATAACTACATAGATCACCACCTGAGGATCATCCACAGGAGCAAAGCCGATAAAGGATACCAGATACTTTCCATTCCCTCTGGGGAACTTCTCCGCTGTACCGGTTTTACCGCCCATACTGTAGCCCTGAACTTTTGCATAATGAGAAGTACCTTCCAGTACGCTGGATTCCATATAGCTTCGGATATCTGAAGAAATATTTGCGGAAATTGTCTGTTTTAACAGAGTGGGTGTGATATTCTTCACAGTGCCGCCGCTGCTGTCTGTGATCCTCGTTACCAAATGAGGCTGATAATAATAACCGCCGTTGATTACGGAACACATCGCGTTGATTTCCTGGATCATGGTACAGGTAGATCGGAAGAGCGTCGTGTAGGGAA
>CALIZJ010000163.1 GCA_938028845.1 uncultured Blautia sp. | reverse complement strand
GAGGATGGGTACTGAAATATTTTGTACTGTTTTTGACAAATCAGGCGGCAGAAGCGGCCAATGACACTTTTTTTGCCGAGTACACAGCGCAGACCGCATCACCAATCGTGTTTTTTCTGATTTATGCTATCATCGGCGTAGTTATCGTATTTGTAGGAGTAGAGAGCGGCATTGAGAAAGCAAGCCGCTTTATGATGCCGGTGCTTATTGCTATGACTATCTTTATTGCGATTTTCAGTATCGTACAGCCAGGTGCCATGGAAGGCGTGATCTATTATCTGAAACCAGATTTCAGCCGTTTCAGTGCCACTACGGTGCTGGCTGCCATGGGACAGTTGTTTTACTCCATGTCTTTGGCTATGGGAATTATGATCACCTACGGCTCTTATATGAAAAAAGACAATCATCTGGAGAAATCCGTGCGCCAGATAGAACTTTTTGATACGGGAGTTGCTTTCATGGCCGGCCTGATGATTATTCCGGCAGTATTCGCTTTTTCCGGCGGGAGCGAGGAAGCTTTGGGAAAAGGACCAAGCCTGATGTTTGTTACCATGCCGAAAGTTTTTGAAAGCATGGCTTTTGGAACGGTAGTGGGCTGTGCATTTTTCCTGCTTGTACTGTTTGCGGCCCTGACTTCATCTATCTCTCTTACAGAGACTCTTGTCTCTATTGTGACAGATAAGTTTGGGTGGTCCAGAAAGAAGGGGTGTGTGATCATCCTGATCTTCTTGGTGGCAGTAGGAGTTCCGGTATCCCTGGGCTTTGGCGCATGGAGTTTTATCGCACCTTTGGGTATGACGCTTCTGGATTTCTTCGACTTTTTAAGCAACAGCGTACTGATGCCCATTGTTGCTTTCCTGACCTGTATTTTTGTGGGATATTTTATTAAGCCGAAGACGATCACCGATGAGGTGGAGCTTAATGGCAGCTTTAAGTTAAAAAGATTTTATACAGTGATGATCAAATACATCGCACCTGTATGTTTGATCGCAATCTTGATCTTTGCGGTTATGGAGACAACAGGAATGATCACAGTATGATACCCCTGTCTGTTTCTGGCTTGCAGAGAAAATAAAAGTATAAAAAATTCGGCACAGGTCCGTTTGGGACGAAGTGCCGAATTTTACTTTTGGGCCAGTGAAAGATTGGAGGTTGAAAGATTGGATTTATGAAAACAGAAAAAAGTGCTTGACTTTTAGGAAAGACCATGGTATCTTTTAAAAGTACGTGAAGAAAAGAAAGCAGAGTTCACCTCTCACCTTAGCGCAAATGAGCGTCTCGGGTTTATATTGCACGAAGTTACAGGTACAGTCTGTAAAAAGTGGGTATAAGAGTGTGGATTTTGTCCGCGCTTTTTTTCATGTAGAAAGAAAATGAGGGTGACGACAGGAGTCATTGTTTATCTATCGGGTATGGAGGTGTACAACAATTAGCAATTTAATGATTAACGAACAGATCAGAGACAAAGAGGTACGTTTGATTGGGGCGGATGGAGCGCAGCTTGGTATTATGTCAGCAAGGGATGCTATGCTTAAGGCTCAGGAAGCTGGATTGGATCTGGTAAAGATCGCTCCCCAGGCAAAGCCGCCGGTATGCAAGATCATCGATTATGGGAAATATCGTTACGAGCTTGCCAGAAAAGAAAAAGAAGCAAAGAAAAAACAGAAAACTATCGAAGTCAAAGAAGTGCGTCTTTCTCCCAATATTGATACCAATGACTTAAAGACAAAGGTTAATGCGGCGCGGAAGTTTCTCACTAAGGGAGACAGAGTAAAGGTTACTTTACGTTTCCGGGGAAGAGAAATGGCTCATATGGCAAGCAGCAAACATGTGCTTGATGATTTTGCAGAGCTATTGGCCGATATTGCGGTTGTCGACAAGGCACCGAAGGTAGAAGGCAGAAGTATGACGATGTTTTTATCTGAAAAACGCTAAGATGTTATCTATGCGCCATTCGCCGGATCTTTGGCGGGTGGCGCCAAACTAACATTAAATAGAACCATGAAGATTAAGGAGGAAATCACAATGCCAAAAATTAAAACATGTAGAGCAGCAGCAAAGCGTTTCAAAAAGACAGGTACAGGAAAATTAATGAGAAATAAAGCTTATAAGAGCCATATCTTAACTAAGAAATCTCAGAAGAGAAAGAGAAATCTTAGAAAAGCGACTGTTGTGGATTCTACAAATGTTAAGAGCATGAAGAAATTATTACCTTATTTATAAGAAAGAATAGAGAAGACGAACAGGAGGAAATTAGGAAATGGCAAGAATTAAAGGCGGTTTAAACGCAAAAAAAAGACATAATCGTACATTAAAACTGGCAAAGGGATACAGAGGAGCCCGTTCTAAACAGTATAGAATCGCAAAACAGTCTGTTATGAGAGCGTTAGCTACATCTTATGCTGGAAGAAGACAGAAAAAACGCCAGTTCAGACAGCTTTGGATCGCTCGTATCAATGCTGCTGCAAGACTGAATGGTCTTTCCTACAGCAAAATGATGCATGGACTGAAAGTTGCAAATATCGACATTAACAGAAAGATGCTTGCAGAGATGGCAGTAAATGACGCAGAAGGCTTTACTGCACTTGCAGAGATTGCAAAGAAAGCAATCGCATAAATATACACAGGATTAAAAAAGCCCGGGAGTGTGCTCCCGGGCTTTTTCTGCTTTTCATGGGCTTAAAAAAGGCGCGGTCTTCTGGAAAAATATGATTTTTCAGCACTTTTACAGAGAATCTTTCCATTAGATTCTTAAATTTTTATAAATTTCCACTTGTATTCAAAAACACATGATGCTATAATCATAACATTAAAGTATTAACGAGCGAAAGTCAACGGGAAGCCGGGAATAAAGAAAAGCCAGTGGTTTTCATTTGGAAGGTGGGCGGCATGACCAGCCGCGGTGCCGGTCGCTCAGAACATAAGGAGGAGATATATTATGAGAAATTTGAAAAAAGCGATAAGTATTGCTGCTGTGGCTGCCTTATCAGTATCCGCATTGGCAGCTCCTGTATCCGTACACGCGGAGGAAGAGGCAACTTTTAAGATCGGCGGCATCGGACCTACCACTGGAGCAAACGCTGCATATGGAAACGCTGTTATGAACTCTGCTCAGATCGCAGTTGATGAGATCAATGAAGCAGGCGGCGTAAACGGATATATGCTTGAGTTTAATGCACAGGACGACGAAAGCGATGCAGAGAAAGCAGTAAACGCATACAATACCTTAAAAGACTGGGGTATGCAGATGCTTCTCGGTACAGTTACTTCTGCACCATGTATCGCGGTAGAGGCGGAAGCGGTAAATGATAATATGTTCCTGCTGACACCATCCGCTACTGCTGTAGAGAGTATTTCCGGGGAGAATGCATTCCGTGTATGCTTCGCAGATCCTGCACAGGGTACTGCATCCGCTAAATATATCGGCGAAAACGGACTGGCAGAAAAAGTTGCAATTATCTATGACAGTTCTGATGTATATTCCTCTGGTATCTATAACGCATTCCAGACAGAAGCACAGAACCAGCCTTTTGAAATCGTAGCTGCAGAAGCTTTTACAGCAGACAGCAAGACAGACTTTTCCGTACAGCTTCAGAAAGCAAAAGATTCTGGAGCAGATCTGGTATTTATGCCGTTCTATTATAATGAAGCAGCTCTTGTATTAAATCAGGCAGCAGATATGGGATATGAGCCTACCTGGTTTGGTGTAGACGGTATGGATGGTATCCTTTCTGTAGAAGGATTTGATACCTCTCTGGCAGAAGGCCTGATTCTTCTTACCCCATTCAGCGCTAATGCTGAGGATGAGCTGACACAGAATTTTGTTACAAAGTACCAGGAAGAATATGGCGAAGTTCCAAACCAGTTTGGCGCAGATGCATATGACGGCGTATATATCCTGAAAGCTGCTCTTGAGCAGGCAGAAGCTACACCGGATATGGATACCAGCGAACTTTGTGATGCTCTTAAGGCTGCTATGCAGGAGATTTCCTTCACCGGCATTACCGGAAGCGACATCACCTGGGGCGCAGACGGCGAACCTGTAAAAGATCCTATTGTTGTACAGATCGTAGATGGAGCTTATCAGCTTATGGATTAATACTATGATTGAGGTTTGGCAGATATAAATTACTGGATGAACCCGACAGGGGGGTTGCACTGGCAACCCCCTGTTTTGGTAAGAATAGGGGAAAGTGCAGAGGTTTTCTCTGAAAATAATAAAGAGGTGTCTTATGAGTGTATTGTCCTATTTAGTGAATGGAATAAGCCTCGGCAGTGTATATGCCATAATTGCATTAGGCTATACCATGGTTTACGGTATTGCCAAGATGCTGAATTTTGCCCATGGCGATGTCATTATGGTAGGTGCCTATGTGGCGCTGACAATGATGATGAGCGCAGGCGCGCATCCGATGATCGCGGTGCTGGCGGCGATTGTGGTATGTACAGTGCTGGGTGTTGTGGTGGAGCGGATCGCATATCGTCCTCTCCGTGAGGCGGCGTCACCGCTGGCTGTTTTGATCACGGCTATTGGTGTAAGTTATCTGCTTCAGAATGTAGTGCTTTTAATTTTTGGTTCCAATCCCAAGAGCTTTCAGTCCGTTATCAATCTTCCGGATCTGAAACTGGCAGGAGGGAACTTGGTGATCACTTCCGAAACCATAGTTACCATTGTAAGCTGTATCGTCATTATGGTGGTCCTTACTGCATTTATCAACAAAACAAAACCAGGACAGGCAATGCTGGCTGTATCAGAAGATAAAGGCGCAGCGCAGCTTATGGGAATCAATGTAAACAGAACGATTGCCTTGACCTTTGCCATTGGTTCCGGGTTAGCGGCTATTGCCGGCGTACTGTTATGTTCTTCTTATCCGTCTCTTTCACCTTATACAGGCTCCATGCCCGGAATTAAGGCGTTCGTGGCTGCTGTATTCGGCGGCATCGGTTCCATTCCAGGAGCGATGATAGGTGGAATTCTCCTTGGGGTGATCGAGATCTTAGGTAAAGCGTACATTTCATCACAGCTTGCAGATGCTATTGTATTTGCTGTGCTGATCGTAGTGCTCCTCGTGAAACCTACCGGCTTATTCGGTCGGGAGATTCAAGAGAAAGTGTAGGTGTAGAAGATGAAGAGTAAGACATTTAAAAATAATATGATTACTTACGGTATGGTAATCATCGTTTTTGTTATCGTACAGGCTTTGTTAAGCGGGGGAAAGATCTCCAGTCTGATCGAGGGACTTCTGATACCTTTATGCGTATATGTGATTTTGGCAATCTCTTTGAATCTTGTGGTAGGTATTTCTGGAGAGCTTAGTCTGGGACACGCAGGTTTTATGTGCGTGGGTGCATTTGCCAGCGCCTTTTTCTCTAAGTGTACGATGAATACGATCACTTTTGTACCCCTTCGGTTTGGCCTGGCGATTTTGATCGGGGCAATCGTTGCCGCAGTGTTCGGCGTTTTGATCGGAATTCCGGTTCTTCGTCTTCGCGGAGACTACCTGGCAATCGTTACCCTGGCATTTGGCGAAATTATTAAGAATGTGATCAATATATTTTATGTTGGAATAGACAGCAAGGGAATCCACGTTTCCATGAAAGACCAGTTTTCCTTAGGAATGGAGGCAGATGGAACTATGATCATCAGCGGTCCCCAGGGAATTTCCGGAACTCCGAAAAACTCTACGTTCCTCATCGGTGTGATCCTGATCCTTATTACATTATTTATTGTTTTAAATTTGATCAATTCCAGAGAAGGACGCGCGATCATGGCTATTCGTGATAATAGGATTGCAGCAGAATCTATTGGAATCAATATTACGAAATATAAACTGATGGCGTTTACGATTTCGGCAGCTCTTGCAGGAGTGGGCGGCGCTCTTTATTCCCACAATCTTGCAACATTGCAGGCGTCCAAATTTAACTTCAATACCTCCATTCTTATTTTGGTATTTGTAGTTTTAGGCGGAATCGGAAATATCAGAGGTTCCATAATCGCGGCTGTGATCCTGACACTTCTTCCGGAGCTCCTGCGCGGTTTAAGCGATTACCGTATGCTCTTTTATGCAATCATCCTGATTCTGATGATGCTTTTAAACTGGGCTCCAAAGGCAATCCAGTGGAGAGAGCGTGTGCTGCAGGCAGTATTTAAGAAAAGAAAGAAGGAGGCATAAATCATGTCGATGCTTGATGTAAACCATTTAAATATTTCTTTCGGCGGACTGCATGCTGTGGATGATTTTCAGGTCACTATTGAAAAAGGAGAGCTCTATGGTCTGATCGGACCTAACGGAGCCGGAAAGACGACGATCTTTAACCTTTTGACAGGCGTCTATAAACCGGATGAGGGAAAAATTCTCCTTGACGGTGTGGACATTACAGGAAAAAAGACCATAGAGATCAATAAAGCGGGAATTGCAAGAACCTTTCAGAATATCCGCCTCTTTGACAAGCTTTCTGTTTTGGACAATGTAAAGGCTGGACTTCACGAACATAATAAATACAGCTTGTTCACAGCGATTTTCCGTTTACCGAAATATTACAAAACGGAAAAACATATGGATGAAGAAGCAATGGAGCTGCTTAAGGTGTTTGACCTGGATAAGGAAGCGGGGACGCTTGCGGCAAACCTTCCCTATGGAAAGCAGCGTAAACTGGAGATTGCCAGGGCTCTTGCCACAAAACCAAAGCTTTTGCTTTTGGATGAGCCGGCGGCTGGTATGAATCCTAATGAGACAGCAGAGCTTATGGACACGATTCGCTTTGTGCGCGACCATTTCGATATGACGATCCTTTTGATCGAACACGATATGAAGCTGGTGTCCGGAATCTGTGAAAAGCTGACGGTATTAAATTTTGGTCATGTTCTTGCTCAGGGTGAGACTTCAGAGGTCCTCCACAATCCTGAGGTAATCAAGGCATATCTGGGAGAATAGGAGGAAGAACGATGGCATTGCTGGAAATAAAAGATATTCAGGTTTATTACGGAGTGATCCAGGCGTTAAAAGGGATCTCTTTTGAAGTTAACCAGGGAGAGGTTGTGGCGCTGATCGGCGCAAACGGCGCAGGAAAGACAACAACTCTCCATACCATTACCGGACTTTTGCGGGCAAAATTGGGACATATTGTATTTAATGGAACAGATATTTCCAAGATTCCGGCCCATAAGATCGTCAGTATGGGAATGGCGCATGTGCCGGAAGGAAGGCGCGTATTTGCCAATATGACCGTACTGCAGAATTTGAAGATGGGAGCTTTTACCAGGTCTGATAAAGACGGGATCGAGGAAACGATTCAGAAGGTTTATCAGCATTTCCCCCGCCTGGAGGAGCGTAAAAATCAGCCCGCCGGTACATTAAGCGGCGGAGAACAGCAGATGCTTGCGATGGGGCGCGCCCTTATGAGCAAGCCAAGCATTATTTTGATGGACGAGCCTTCTATGGGGCTTTCACCAATCTTTGTAAATGAGATTTTTGACATCATAAAAGAAGTCAGTGAAGAGGGGACGACGGTTCTTCTTGTAGAGCAGAATGCAAAGAAAGCGCTTTCCATTGCAGACAGGGCGTACGTTCTGGAAACAGGAAAGGTAACTCTTGAGGGTTCAGCCGATGATCTGCTCCATGATGAATCTGTTCAGAAAGCTTACCTGGGAGAATAAACCAGGAAAAGGAGGAGCATTACATGGAACATTTTGTAATTACCATTGCGAGACAGTATGGAAGCGGCGGACGTACCGTTGGGGAAATGCTGGCGAAAAAGCTGGGGATTTCCTATTACGACAAGCAGATCATCCATATGGCATCGGATGAGAGTGGAATCGATGTGAGCCTGTTTGGAAAGGTAGAGGAAGGGAGCAGCGTGAAAAAAGGTTCCTTTTTTAACCGGACAGGACTATATAAGGGGGATTTGATTCCTCCCGACAGTAAGGAATTTATTTCCGATGAAAACCTGTTTAACTATCAGGCAAAGGTAATCTATGATCTTGCAGAAAGGGAATCCTTTGTTGTAATCGGACGGTGTGTGAATTATGTATTAAAGGATCGTCCAAATACTCTCCGCGTGTTTATCCATGCTCCCTGGGAATTTAGGGTAGAGCAGGCAATGACGAAGATCAGCGGAACAAGGGAAGAAGTAGAAAAATTTCTTTTAAAGGATGATAAGCGTAAACAGGATTATTACCGTCGTTTTGCCGGCGGAGTGTGGAATGATGCCACAAACTATGATTTATGTCTGAATTGCGGTAAGCTTGGATTTGATAAATGTGTAGAAGCTATTGAGGCTCAGATGAATATTATGCGGAAATAGAAACGCTGAAAAAAGAAGAGAACCGGATTATCGGCAGGTTTTGCCTGATGATCCGGTTCTTATTCTGTTTATGGAAAGTTTTATTCCTGATGCCGCCTGCCATGATGCCCTCTTTCATGAGCGCGGCTGTTTGTCTTATTTTTGTCGGAGCCGTTCTGCCTGTGAGAGGTACTGTTAGATTCCTGCCAGGAGGTGGTGTCTGCGTCTGTGTTTTCTTCAGAAGATAGGGCAGTGATCCGATTCCATATTTCCCGCATGGTGAGCCCCTGTACATCTTCAACTGTGACGGAAGGATCAAGTTCCTGGAGAATAAGAAAAGCATTGTATTTTCCATAGGAAAGACCAGCTTCGTGAGCATGTTCCACTGCTTCCCGGCTGCCGGCGTGGCAGTAGACGTTGTTCTGTCCTGCTGTGCAGGAGCGGACCTTTTCCACTACTTCGCTGTTCTTTTCTTCGTTGTCACTGACCACGGTGATAGACAT
Organism: uncultured Blautia sp.; assembly: GCA_938028845.1. Taxonomy (GTDB): domain Bacteria; phylum Bacillota; class Clostridia; order Lachnospirales; family Lachnospiraceae; genus Blautia_A. The sequence goes on along the minus strand of CALIZJ010000163.1, from coordinate 10,606 downwards.
GGCTTCGTTCTGAGCCAGACATTCCTGGATGGTTTCATTTTCCAGAATATCTTCAAGGGCTTCGGTGTAGGTCTTATATTTTATCCGTAAGGATTCCATCAGGCTTTCTCCGTCCTCATTAAAGGCTTTTGCCTCCACTACTCTGTCAAAGTAATTGATTCCCAATTCAATGGATGGATTGATGTCTACGCTTATGGTGGAGACAGGGGTGAGAAAGAAGATTCCTCCTGCCAGAAGAAACAACAGAAGGCAGGATAAAGCTGCGATCAGTCTGACGGACGGAAGAGGAGAGCCTTTTCTTTTCGTCGGCTGTTCCATATAATCTCTGAGTAATTCCCTGGTATGTTCCACCAGCTCATCTTCGGCATGGACGTTTTCAAATGCGTTTTTCAGCCGGTTATTCATTATCCTCACCTCCAAGCTTTTCTTTCAGAAGCAGCCGGGCCCTGGTGAGAAGGGTATAAACGGTATTTACCTTTTTTCCAAAGAGCTGACTTATTTGCGGGGCGGTGTAGCCTTCATAATAGTGAAGGTAGATCACACTTCTGTATTTTTGAGGCAGGGAAAGGACAGCCTCTAAAACTTCACTTGTGTCCGGATTCTGGGCAGCGGGCTGGGAAACCAGGGTATCCAGGGAAACGGTACGGCTGTGGAAAAAGCTTTTTTTCAGATCTTTGCATGCGTTGATGGATACGCGGATGAACCAGGCTTTCTCGTGTGCCGGGTTTTCAAATGCCTGAGTGTTTTGAAGATATTTTAGAAAAACAGTTTGAAAAATATCCTCTGTGTCCGCATAATTTTTCAGATAGACCATGCAGATGCGCCTGACAGTATCTGCGTATAATTCCATTGCCCTGTCTATTTCCTCTGGACTTCGCATTGTAAGAGTTTTGGGATTATCTGTGACCGCATCCCTGGTTCTGGCGGCAGTTGGTTCCGCCGCTGTAATGGCGTCCTTGGCCGGACTGAGAGCAGGAGCCCTGTCTGTCGCAGATGCCGTCACCGTTTTCGTCCAGGAAAGAACAGGAAGAACCGTGTCTGTCACAGATGCCGTTGCCGTCTTCGTCCAGGAAAGAACAGGAAGAACCGTGTCTGTCGCAGATGCTGTCGCCGTCTTCGTCCAGGAAGGAGCAGGAAGAGCCGCATCTGTCGCAGATTCCATTTTCGTCTTCATCCAGGAAGGAGCAGGAAGAGTTGTGTCTGCCCCAGATACGATTTTCAGTTTCATCAGCAGCCTGGCAGTAAGTACTTGTATAATCTTTGCCGCCGGAATTTTTTCTTCCATGTCCATGTCCTCCTGCAAAAACAACAGATACACTAAAACAAAGGATTAAAGTAACAGTGATAATAACAGATAATATTTTTTTCATCTCGTTTTCCTCCAATCTTATCCGTACGATTTACTGTTTCACTATAAATACGATTGAGAAGGAAAAATCCATTCAAAAAAATGAAAAAAATTATCAATAACATCATACCATTTTTGGGCAGAAGAATCTATCGTCATTCTCTGGGACAGGAAGGCATATAATATGTGGAACAGGGATAGGATGGAAGAACATGAAAAAAGGCTTTCTGTTAGCAGGAATTTTTCTGGCGGCAGGTGCAGCCGCGTTTGTGGTGGGAAGTAATAGAATACGTCCAAGTGCCGATTATACTGTGGCGGAAAAAAGGGAATCCGATACTTTAGAAGAGAAATGTGAGGAGTGTCCCAGGGCAGCATTGACTTTTGACGATGGACCCAGTAAAAAATATACGCCGCTTCTTTTGGACGGATTGAAGGAAAGGGGAGTTAAAGTCAGTTTTTTTCTGCTGGGAAGCAATATAGAAGGAAATGAGGATTTAGTTAAACGGATGCAGGAAGAAGGGCATCTGATCGGGAATCATACTTATAATCATGTACAGCTTACAAAGGTAAGCAAAAATGAGGCGAAGGAAGAGATTGAAAAGACGGGAAATATAATATATGAGATCACAGGCATTTATCCAATCTATCTGCGGCCGCCTTTTGGGAAAACACGGGAAGATTTAGAACTCCCTGTGGAACTTTTTAATGTATCCTGGAACATTGATACCCTTGACTGGAAGACAAAAAATGTAGATTCTATTCTTCAAATTGTAAAAAAACAGATCAAGGATGGTTCTATCATTCTTATGCATGACGAGTATGAAACCTCTGTGGAAGCTGCGTTAAGGATTGTAGATGACCTGACAAAAGATGGCTACCGGTTTGTAACGGTGGATGAGCTGCTTCTGCCTTGAGGGGTGTATCAAAAAAGAATTGATAAAATAGAAAGGCAGGGGTATACTGATAGCTATATTACATATCTTGTGACTGGGGGAAGCTGGCGGTGGATAATCTTTTTATTTTGAGAAGAAAAATGTGGATATTTTTGGCAGAAAAAGATACTTTGTAAATACAGAGGAGGAAATAAGGATAAATGGATTTATTTGAATATGCGAAAACAAAAACATTAGATAAGGAATCGCCCCTGGCCTCCAGGCTGCGGCCCACCACACTGGAAGAAGTGGTGGGACAGGAGCACATTGTAGGAAAGGGAAAGCTGCTTTACCGGGCTATTAAGGCGGATAAGCTTACCTCTGTTATTTTTTACGGACCTCCTGGAACGGGAAAAACAACTTTGGCAAAGGTGATCGCAAATACCACAAGCGCTAATTTTACCCAGATCAACGCCACCATAGCCGGAAAAAAAGATATGGAGGACGTGGTGAAACAGGCTCAGAATGATCTGGGCATGTATGGAAAAAAGACGATTCTGTTTATTGACGAGATCCACCGTTTTAATAAGGGGCAGCAGGATTATCTTCTGCCTTTTGTGGAAGACGGGACGATCATCCTGATTGGGGCTACTACGGAAAATCCATATTTTGAGGTAAATGGAGCGCTTCTTTCCCGGTCTATTATTTTCGAATTAAAACCGTTGGAAAACGAGGAGATCAAGACCCTGCTTTTAAGGGCAGTGCAGGATTTTGAAAAAGGAATGGGAAGTTATAATGCGGTGATCGATGAGGAGGCATTGGATTTTCTGGCGGATATGGCGGGAGGAGATGCAAGGAACGCGTTGAATGCGGTAGAACTTGGGATTCTTACCACGCCCAGAAGTGAAGATGGAAAAATCCATCTCACGCTGGAAGTGGCGTCAGAATGTATTCAAAAACGGGTGGTTCGGTACGATAAAAAAGGAGATAACCACTACGATATCATTTCCGCATTTATTAAAAGTATGCGCGGTTCGGACCCGGATGCAGCTGTTTATTACCTGGCAAAAATGCTTTACGCAGGAGAGGACGTAAAGTTTATTGCCAGACGTATCATGATCCTTGCTTCAGAGGATATCGGCAATGCAGATCCACAGGCTTTGTGCGTGGCTGTGGCAGCGGCCCAGGCTGTGGAGAGAGTGGGAATGCCGGAGTCTCAGATTATATTGTCCCAGGCAGCGGCTTATATGGCCTGTGCGCCAAAGAGCAATTCTGCCGTGAATGCCATCTCCGCAGCCATGGACAGTGTGAAACGGAAAAAGACCACCGTTCCGCCCCATCTCCAGGACGCCCACTACGGAGGCCATGAAAAGCTCGGCAGAGGAATCGGATACAAATACGCCCATAATTTCCCCAACCATTATGTAGAACAGCAGTACCTTCCAAGCGAAATCCTGGGAGAAAAGTTTTATGAACTCAGTGATATGGGGTATGAGAAAACTTTGAAGGAGCATATGAGGCGTATTAAAGGCAAGCCGTGAAATGGAGGAGCTTATAAAAGCTCCTCCATAATTATTTCGTATATACTCTGGCTTTTTTTTGGCCAGTGGCGGCAGATGGATTTTGCTGCTTCGCTGTTTGGCGCGATAAGGTTCAGGTCAATTAAAGTGGTTCCTTTTTCCACAAGCTGGCAGCGTACTGCGTAATTTCCCTGGGAAGTTTCATAGCAGTCTGCGGGAGTAAGGATCCGCTCCTGTTCTTCATTGCCCTGGGCTTTTAGATGCTCTAGGATTTCTTTACGTATATCAGAGGAAAGCTCTGCTTCCAGATAAGAGAGGACAGATTTACCTTCTTCTGTAAGAGAATAATAGGAAGTGTTTAAAATCGTCCGTTTTTCCAAAAGCTTGGCTTCTACAAGTTCGGAAATGGCTTGCTGAAGATGGAAATAACTGGTATAACCCCGCTCCAGAATGAAATCCGTAATTTGGGAATTGCTGATCTCCCGTTCCGAATGGGAGATCATATAGAGGACGATAAGCTTATAGGTTGTAAATGGTGCTGCCATTATACTGCCTCCTTTTACATAAACTTTAATGCCTGAGAAATAAAATGCTTTGAAAAATCTATAATGCGCAAGCTCTTTTATACAAGCTTTATTGTCTGGGAAAATTGTTTTCCCTGAAAGCTCTGGCGTTCCTTCATGGTATGGTGAAGCAGGTTCAGAACTTCACGCTTACGGCTGGCCCAGAGAGGTGCAATAAGCAGATTTTTCGGACCGTCTCCAGTCATACGGTGAATGACAATAGAGGGATCTAAATGCTCCAGACATTCTATGAGAAGATCCAGATAGGCATCCCTATCCATAGCCTTAAATTTTCCTGCATAATAATCTGCCGCCAGATCTGTTCCCTTCAAAATATGCAGAAGCTGAAGCTTAATCCCCTGGATATCCTGTGTGTTCAGATAATCCATTGTCTTTAAGACATCTTCACGCGTTTCTCCGGGAAGTCCGAGGATCGTATGAACCACAACTTCAACTTTTATTTTCCTGAGAGCCGCGGCTGCTTCTTCGAAACAGGACAAAGGATAACCACGCCGTATATATTCGGCTGTTTTTTCGTGCATGGTCTGAAGCCCCAGTTCTACCCAGACAGGTTTTTCCTGATTCAGGTCTTTTAATAAATGCAGCACATCCTTACCCAGGCAGTCTGGCCTTGTTCCTATGGAAATCCCTACAATCCGAGGATGAGAGATTGCCTGGGTAAATACTTTTTCCAGATACGGAACAGGAGCATAGGTATTGGTGTAGGCCTGAAAATAGGCAATGTATTTTTTTATGGGCCGCTTGGACTGCAGCAGCTTGATCTGGCTGTTTATCTGTTCCGTAATAGAAAGACGGGAATCTGCGGCGAAATCCCCGCTTCCTCCTTCACTGCAAAAAATACAGCCGCGGCGGCCAAGGGTGCCGTCGCGGTTTGGACATGTCATACCTGCATTTAAGGTAACTTTATATACTTTCTCCTGAAAGCGTTCTTTTAACATAAAATCCAGAGAATGGTATGGCTTTTCGTTCCAGGTTTTCATAAGGTACTGTCTCCGGAATGAGGAAGCGGAGTGTTTTCTGTTTCTTGCTGGCTGGTAAGAATAGCCTCTCCTTCTTCTTTTTCCTCTGAAAGTTCATTTTCCTCTGGTCCTTTTTCATCCGGAATATATTTGTCGAAAATTTTCACAAAAAATTTCGAATTTAAATACGCGATGGTAGACATTCCCATGAGGAAAACAAGCATAAACAATGTAGCCTGAATACGAATATCCGGTACAAACAGAATGGCTACAGGAATCAGGCTGATGATCAGCATGATAATCGTCTGAGGAAGGTGCCGGATAGCCATCAAAATGGAATTTGAAAAAGTATTTTTAATGGTGTTGTAAAATTTAGCCTGTAACGGATATATGTACAGGAAAACTAAAAGATACAGGAAGGTAAATGCTATAAAAATGCAGGAAAGGACCTGAGAGAGAGTACCAGTAAGGTTATGTGAGATATTCAGGTCAAAAAACAGCATAACAGCAGTTACCAGCATGATCAGGTTAATGATAGTGGACTGTTTAAAATTTTCACGGAAAGATTTAAAAAAACTTTTTATAATGTAAGATTCTTCGTTCCGTACCATTTTTAATGTAACATAAAACAAAGCAGTTAGGGACGCCCCGATGGTGATGATGGGAATACAGCATACAAGGCAGATAAGATTTAGGATGATCAGGTCTGCAACTCTTCCCATAAATACGAAGAATTTATTGTCCATGTTGAAAATTCTGTTCATAGTATATTGCTTCCTTTCTATGCCGTGGGTGACCGCTGCCCGATGGGAAAACAGGCAAAAAGGTCACGGTGTTTTAATGCTTAAAGAATAGTATAACGAAAAAGGAATGAAAAAGCAATGGAAAATCACTACCCAAAACAAAGAAAAAAGATGTATAATTAAGAACGGAAAAAGTTTGTTATATAATTGAGAAAGTTTCAGAAAAAGAGGAGAATATGCCTATGAATTACAAATGCGTTTTGGACCTGCACACACATACCATTGCCAGCGGACATGCCTACTGTTCTTTGCGGGAAATGGCTAAAGCGGCGGCAGATAAGGGACTTGAGCTTTTAGGGATCACAGAACATGCGCCGAAGATGCCTGGATCCTGCCACAGCTTTTATTTCCATAATTTAAAGGTAGTGCCAAGACAGATGTACGGAATAGAGCTGCTTTTGGGATCTGAGGTGAATATCCTGGATGAAGAAGGGCATATTGACCTGGAAGAAATAGAACAGCCAAAGATGGATGTGATCATCGCCAGCCTTCATACGCCCTGTATCCGTCCGGGAACCATAAAAGAAAATACAAATGCCTATTTGAATGTTATGAAAAATCCCTATGTAAACATCATCGGTCATCCGGATGATGGCAGATACGAGATTGATTACCGTGCACTTGTGGAAGGAGCAAAAGAATACGGCAAGGTTTTGGAATTGAACAACCATTCTCTGGCGCCTGACTGTTTTCGGCAAAACGCCAGGGAAAACGACAGGATCCTGTTGGAATTATGCCGGGAATATCAGGTTCCAATCCTGATGGGGAGCGATGCACATTTTGATACTTATATTGGAGAATTCCCCTATGCCATTTCCCTTCTTGAAGAACTTTCTTTTCCGGAAGAACTGGTTCTGAATCATTGTGTGAAGGCAGTGGCCAAATATGTAAACCGCAGTCTGGAAATTTAAGCCAAAGGAAGGCGCTGTGTTCTAGTTAAAAGAGAATATATCCATAAAAAATTAACTATTTTATGGTTTTTATATGTTGTTAAGAAAATAACAAAAAATATGCAAAAAAATACTTGAATAAATGGGGCATATATGATAAAATTTAGAAAATTATAAAGATAACCTGGAGAGTGGAGCAAGGTTTATAAGGCAGGAATGCTTTTATAAACGTTGCTCTTTTTTAGTGTTATAAATTATTAAATAGATAGTTTTCTGTTTTGAGCCAAGCTTGTGTACCGGCATGGTTTAAATGTAAAATACAAGTATGCCGCACAATGAGGCGTAAAAACATATATTGGAGCGTTTGGTCATGGAAAAATGGAATGAGAAAGGGATCAGGGAGCTGCTGGACGGCTGTCCTGTGATCGCAGCAGTAAAAGATACAGAGAGCCTGGAAGAAGGAATACGCAGTGATATTCCACTGGTGTTTGTTTTGTTTGGAGATATCTGCAGTATAGAAGAGATTGTGGAGAAATTAAAAGCAGCGGGAAAAACTGTGTTTGTCCATTTAGATCTGATCCAGGGGTTAAGTGGGAAAGAAGTGGCTGTGGACTTTTTGAAAGCCAGGACGAAAGCGGACGGGATTATCTCTACGAAGATCAATCTTGTGAACTATGCCAAGCAAAAGGGGTTTTATACTGTATTTCGGCTGTTTTTGGTAGACACCAAAGCCTATGAGACATTGCTGAAACAGAGAAGGCAGATACACATGGACGTGCTGGAAATTTTACCTGGGGTGATGCCAAGGGTAATCAAAAAGCTTGTTCAAAGTTTTCCTGTTCCAGTGATCGCAAGCGGTCTGATCATGGAAAAGGAAGATGTGATCGAGGGGTTAAAGGCAGGGGCTATGGCTGTCTCTACAACAAATATAAAAGTATGGGAAATGTAACAAAGGAGGAACAAAGGTGGAGCAATATGTAATGGCACTGGATGAGGGGACTACCAGTACCCGGTGCATCTTATTTAACAAAAAGGGGAAAATCTGCAGTTCTGCACAGAAAGAATTTACCCAGTATTTTCCCAAACCGGGATGGGTGGAGCATAATGCGCTGGAAATCTGGTCGGCTCAGCTTAGCGTGGCGGTGGAGGCTATGGCCAAGATCGGCGCTTTGGCAGAAAATATTGCCGTTATTGGCATTACCAACCAAAGAGAGACAACGATCTTATGGGACAAGGATACAGGAGAGCCCATTGCTCCGGCCATTGTATGGCAGTGCCGGAGAACCGCAGATATGTGCGATAAACTGAAAGAACAGGGATACGAGGAGTTTTTCAGGGAAAAGACAGGCTTGATCCTGGACGCTTATTTTTCCGCTACAAAAATAAAGTGGATGCTGGATCATGTTCCGGGAGCAAAAGAAAAAGCAAGAAATGGAAAAATCCTTTTCGGTACAGTGGAAACCTGGCTGATCTGGAAACTGACCAAAGGAAAAGTCCATGTGACAGATTATTCGAACGCTGCAAGGACGATGCTTTTTAATATCCATACTCTTAAATGGGATGAAGAAATCCTTGAACTTTTAGATATTCCTGCATGCATTTTGCCCAAGGTGGTGCCTTCCAGCGGAATCTGCGGAAAGACGGACGCAGCATTTTTAGGGGGAGAGATCCTCATCGGAGGTGCGGCAGGCGACCAGCAGGCGGCGCTCTTCGGACAGACATGTTTTGAACCGGGTGAGGCAAAAAATACATATGGTACAGGCGGCTTTTTGCTGATGAATACAGGAAAGGAACCAGTAGATTCGAAAAATGGACTTCTAACTACCATTGCCTGGGGAATAGACGGAAAAGTAGACTATGCGTTGGAAGGTTCTGTGTTTATTGCAGGCGCGGCTCTCCAGTGGCTGAGAGACGAACTGAAAATGATAGAATCTGCAGCAGATTCCGAATATATGGCAAGTAAGGTAAAGGACACAAACGGCTGTTATGTTGTGCCTGCTTTTACCGGACTTGGAGCGCCTCATTGGGATCCATACGCAAGAGGAGCCATCCTGGGAATGACAAGAGGAGTAAATAAATACCATATTATCAGGGCGACTTTGGAATCGCTGGCTTTTCAGACAAACGATGTGCTGTGTGCGATGGAAAAGGATTCCGGACTTACCTTATCTTCTCTTAAGGTGGATGGAGGCGCCAGCGCGAACCAGCTTCTCTTAAAAATGCAGGCAGACATTATCCAAAGACCAGTAGTCCGGCCGGAATGTATTGAGACTACAGCTATGGGGGCAGCTTATCTGGCAGGATTGGCAGTAGGTTATTGGAAAGATAAAAATGAGATCAGAGAAAACTGGAAAATCGGCAGTTGTTATGAACCGTCCATCTCAGAAGAAGAGAGTGAATATAAGAAAAAACAGTGGAACAAGGCGGTATCCTATGCTTCTGGCTGGGCAAAGGATTGAAAATCATGGTAAATCATATTTAGGAGGGAATTTTTTATGGAAACAAGACCGTATGTATCATGGGAACTGATTGAAAATTTTATGGTTGATACTTTTAAGGCTGTAGGAGTACCGGAGGAAGATGCAAAAATATGTGCGGATGTGCTTATGGAGAGCGACCGCAGAGGAATCGAGAGCCATGGCTGCAACCGTTTTAAGCCTATTTACATAGACAGGATCGAAGATGGAATTCAAAATCCGGTGACAGAGTACGAGATTTTAAAGGAAACCTGTACGACTTTGGTAGCGGACGCCCATGACGGAATGGGAATGGTAGCGTCCCATAAAATGATGACAAGCCTTATTGAAAAGGCGAAAAAATATGGAATTGCTATGGGCGCGATCCGGAATTCTACCCATTACGGAATTGCAGGTTACTGGGCTATGATGGCTTCCAAGGAGGGAATGATCGGTATTACAGGTACAAATGCCCGTCCTTCCATTGCTCCTACCTTTGGTGTGGAAAATATGCTTGGAACCAACCCTCTGACATTCGCTTTTCCTACAGACGAAGAATTCCCCTTTGTACTGGACTGTGCTACTTCTATTACCCAGAGAGGTAAAATCGAATATTATGCAAGAAGCGGAAAAGACACACCAAAAGGAATGGTGATCGGAAGAGACGGTTCCGCCCTGACGGACAGCCCTGAAATCTTAAAGAGACTGACGGATGGTTCCGCCGCCCTTGCACCTCTTGGAGGAATTGGGGAAGAACTTGCCGGATATAAAGGATACGGCTATGCTGCTGTAGTAGAAATTTTGTCCGCTGCCCTTCAGGGAGGTCAGTTCTTAAAAGCTCTGTGCGGTAAGGATGACCAGGGAAAGAAAGCGCCTTATCACCTGGGACATTTCTTTATCGTGATCGATCCAGAAGCGTTCTTAGGCCTTGAGAACTTTAAGAAAACTACTGGCGAAATCCTCAGAGAGCTCCGCGCTTCCGAAAAAGCACCTGGAGAAGACCGCATTTACACCGCCGGTGAAAAGGAATATCTGGTATGGCTTGAAAGAAAGGACAAAGGCGTACCCGTAGGAGAAGCGGTACAGAAAGAATTTATCGCCCTCCGCGACAAATACTGCTTACCATACCAGTTCCCATTTGAAGAACAGGAATGATAGAAGAATCTATGCTGGG
>CALIZJ010000162.1 GCA_938028845.1 uncultured Blautia sp. | reverse complement strand
ACGCTCTTCCGATCTTTACGAAATGGGGAATAAAAAATAAATCAGGATTTTGGGCCGGTAATGTCTGCCCGGCTTCTTGAAAGGCACATTTTTGTGAAAGACAAAGTCACAAAAATGTGCCTTTATTGTGCCGGGATTGAGAGATATTCCTGCTAAAATCAGAAACAAACAAAAACAAGCAGGAGGAGTAAAAATATGGAGGCAGTTTTACAGGCAAGAGGAGTGAAAAAATATTACGGAAAAGGAGAAGCGCTGGTAAAAGCCTTGGATGGCGTGGATCTGGATATAGAAAGAGGAAAATTTACAGCCATTATCGGAACCTCCGGTTCCGGGAAATCTACCCTTTTAAATATGCTGGGCGGTTTGGATACCCCTACAGAAGGGAGCATCCGTATCGGCAAAGTAGAACTTTCCAAGCTGACCAGCGAACAGGCAACGATCTTCCGCAGGCAGCAGATCGGCTTCATTTTCCAGAATTATAATCTGGTCCCTACCTTAAATGTATGGGAGAACATCATTCTTCCCATTTCTTTGGACGGACAGAAACCGGATAAGAAATTTATTATGGAAGTGGTAAAACTTCTGGGGCTTGAAAAGAAGCTGGAGAGTCTTCCCAATAATCTGTCCGGCGGACAGCAGCAAAGGGTGGCAATTGCCCGTGCCCTGGCAAGCAAACCCTCTATCATTTTGGCGGACGAACCAACAGGAAACCTGGATTCTAAGACAAGCGATGACGTGATAGGGCTTTTAAAAATGACCAGCCGGGAATTTAACCAGACCATCGTTATGATCACCCATAATCCGGAAATCGCCCAGATGGCGGACCGGGTGATCCGCATAGAAGACGGAAAGATCAAGGAGCAGTAAGGAGGAAAAGGAACATGGACATTTTTAAACCTATCAAAACCTTAAACAAGCGCACCTTTAAGCAGAAGAAGGGAAGAAATTTTGTGGCAGTCATTGCCATTATTTTGACAACCATGCTCTTTACCACTTTATTTGTATTAAGTCAGAGTATGACGGAAAACTTTCGGGAAATGACTTTCCGGCAGGCGGGTTATGACGCCCAGGCAAGTTTTAAATCCACTTCCAAAGAGGTGGCGGATAAACTGGAAGCTCATCACCAGGTAAAAGAGGTGGGGCGGAGTATTGTCCTTGGCACAGCAGAAAATAAAGAGCTTGCCGGACGTTCCACAGAAATCCGCTGGGCAAATGACAGCTATGCCTCCCACAGTTATGCCTTTCCCTCTGTAGGTACTATGCCAAAAGAAAAGGACGAGATTGCCCTGGATACTATGGTTTTAGATCGTTTAGGCATTCCTCATAATTTAGGGGAAAGGGTTACGCTTACCTGGAGAAAGGATATGAACAGCCAGGAAACCACAGAGTCCACCTTTACCCTGTGCGGATATTGGGAAGAAAATCAGTCCTCCTATGCAAGCCAGGCGTGGGTCAGTGAAGAATTTGCCCAGGAAGCCATAGAAAACGCTCCAGTTACCCAAGAGGACGATCCTTCCCAAATACTGGGAACTTATATGGTGCAGGTGAATTTAAATACAGATGAAAACATTGAAGAGACTATGGAGGAAATCCTTGGGGATATTGGCTGTACAGGAGAGGAGTATTCCATAAACCTTGCTTATGATTCCAGTATGGATACCCAGGCGTTTATGGAAAACCTTCCTATGTATGCAGGGATGCTGCTGGTTTTCTTAGCCGGCTACCTGATCATCTATAATATCTTCCAGATCGGCGTTGCCGCAGATATCCAGTTTTATGGAAAACTGAAAACTCTTGGCACAACGAAAAAGCAGATTAAAAAACTGATCTACGGCCAGGCATGGCGGCTGTGTATCATCGGAGTTCCCATCGGCCTTGTGATCGGCTATCTTTTAGGACGGGTGCTGGTGCCTGTACTGGTAAGTTTTCAGGATGGAGAGATCCTGGTCTCGGCTGATCCGGTTATCTTTATAGGCTCTGCAGTTTTTGCAGTCCTTACCGTGTATATTTCCTGTATGCGCCCTGCAAAAATGGCAGGAAAGGTATCGCCCATGGAAGCCCTTCGCTATACAGATGCAAAGAGCGATGGAAAAAAGAAAACAAAGAAAAGCAAAAACAGAGCCGTTCTCTATTCTATGGCCTGGGCGAATCTGGGACGGAACAAAAAGCGTACAGCGATGGTTATTTGTTCTCTGACATTGGGGCTGGTGCTGTTATCCTGCTTTTATGCGAAAAACGCCAGCTTTGATGTAGAAAAGTATCTGATGGATCTGACTGTTGCAGATTTTCAGATCGACGATTCCACAAACGCTTCTTCTGAAGGCTTTGATCCTAGGAACGGCACCATTTCCCAGGAGCTTTTAGGTGAGATTGAGGCGTTAAATCCCAGGGAAACGGGAAGATTATACTATGATACTGGAGAAATTGCTCTTTCAGATACCTGTATCGCCAATATGCAGAATTTCTACACAGAGGAAAGGCTGGCGGACTATGCTTCTTATGATCCTACCTTTGAGAGCTGGAAAGAAGGCTACGATGCCGCCCTTACAAGTAAGAAAGCCCAGGCACGCCTTTACGGAGCAGACGGGCTGATCCTGGATGCGGCAGGAAGTGAAGGCTATATCCTGGACGGAGAATACGATCCGGAGAAATTTGCCGCAGGCAATTACGTCCTTGCCATAGGTCCCGCTGCAGACCCGGGAACGGGAATGCCCACATTCTCTGTAGGTGAGACCATTCTGGTCAATGGACAAGAGCTGACGGTTATGGGTGTGGTATCGCCGCTGCAGCCTATGGTATCCGGAAACGAAACATCCAGCTTTTCCATGGATCTGATCCTGCATGCAGATGTGTTTGTTTCCATGTATCCGGAAGACTGTATGCGGAAATACTACTTTAATGTGGCAGATGAGCAGACGGAAGAAGCCCAGGAGATCCTTAAGGGTTATCAGCAGGAAGTGGATGCGGGCATGAGCATTACCTCCCGCCAGACCATGATAGACCAATATGAGGCGGAGACAAGATCCAATGGAGTGATGGGAAATACCATAAGCCTTGTAATCGCCCTTGTAGGTGTGTTAAACTTTATCAATTCCATGGTGACTGCCATTGTGTCCAGAAAAAAAGAATTTGCCATGATCCAAAGCGTGGGCATGACCAAGCCGCAGCTTCGGAAAATGCTGATCACAGAGGGCCTAAGCTATGCCGTCCTCACCCTTTTGGCATCTTACCTTTTAAGTGCTTTTGGAGTAGGCGTAGTGGTGCGGGCAATGGTTTCCGGCGGATTTTCTACTTTCCGTTTTACCTTGCTGCCCCTTGTGATCTGTACGCCCATTCTCCTGTTCTTTGCGGTGCTGATTCCCTATCTGTGCTTCAGGAATCTGGAAAAACAGAGCATCGTAGAAAGGCTTCGCATGGAATAGAAAAAGTTATTGTTGATTTTTTAACTATTATTTTGTATAATGTGAACATATTGGAGATTTTGGCATGGATTTCCGCGGAAAAACAGGGCTATGGAGGCATTTTACCGCATGGCTCTTAAGTTCCGGATCCCCTGTTTCATGGGGAAAATGCCCACAGAGACTGTCCGGCGTGACAGTCAGATAAATAAATACTATAGAAAGAGAGAGAGGCTGAGCGTAAATGGCAAATATTAATTTAAGTCAGTATGGTATCACAGGAACCACAGAGATTGTGTACAATCCTTCTTTTGAGATGCTGTATGAAGAAGAAATGAAACCGGATCTGGAAGGATACGAAAAGGGACAGGAAAGTGAACTGGGCGCTGTCAATGTTATGACAGGTATTTATACAGGCCGTTCTCCCAAAGATAAGTACATCGTTATGGATGAAAATTCCAAAGATACTGTATGGTGGACCTCTGACGAGTATCCAAACGACAACCATCCTGCAACACAGGAAGCATGGAAGTCTGTAAAGGATCTTGCTATTAAAGAGCT
>CALIZJ010000161.1 GCA_938028845.1 uncultured Blautia sp. | reverse complement strand
AGATACATGAGCAGAAAAAAATATGCCAAAGGGCATAAACGCCGTGTAGAAAAGAGGCATTCAGCCTTACTTACTCCAGATAAAAGCACTTACGTGCGAAGAACACATAAAGATAAACTGTTCCGATTTATTTTCAGGGACAGAAAAAAGTTGCTGCAATTATATAATGCACTCAATGGATCGGATTATCAGGATGAAGGAGAACTGCGTATCCTTACGCTGGAAGCCAGGAACAGTGCAGACCGTTGTGGGAATATTCTTGCTTTATCTATTATATCCGGGAAAATCTAAAGGAAGGAAATACTCCTGAGGAAGCTGTAGACCTGGCGGTAGAGCGCTGCCTTAAAGAAGAGGTCCTGACTGATGTATTGAGGCTGCATAAAAAGGAGGTAGTGAGGATGTTTTTGGAAGAATACGATAAAGAACTGCACGAGAGGACTCTCCGCCGTGAAGGAGTAGAAGAAGGATTGGAAAAAGGACTGGAAAAAGGTTTACAAGACGGCTTAGAGAAGGGACATAAAGAGATAAATGAGCTGATAAAGGCTCTTTTTAACGATAATCGCCAGGAAGAACTCCTGCTTTCGTTGGATGATAAGGAGCTTCAGGAAAAGTTGTTGAAGGAATACGGAATAAAAGAATAGATTTATTTGAGCCAAAAAAGAAGAGCGGTTTCCCGCCCTTCTTTTCTATATACAGCAGTTTTAATAATTTTCCACTTTTCTTTCAAAATATGCTCTTGGATGTGCGCATACCGGGCAAACTTCCGGAGCTTCTTCTGCCATATGTACATATCCGCAGTTGCGGCATTTCCAGCCAAGAGGAGCATCGCCTTTAAAGGTCTTGTCTGCCTTGTAGGATTCCAGCAGCTTTCTGTAACGTTTTTCATGAGCTGCCTCTACTTTGGCAACGCCTTCAAATTTTACAGCAAGCTCTTCGAAACCTTCTTCTCTTGCTTCCCTTGCCATACGTGCATACATATCTGTCCATTCGTAATTTTCACCGGCAGCGGCATCTTCCAGATTTGCTGCGATGTCATGAATGCCGTGGATTTCTTTGAACCACATTTTGGCGTGTTCTTTTTCCTGGTCTGCTGTTTCAAGATATAAAGCGGCGAGCTGTTCGTAACCTGCTTTTTTAGCTGCGGAAGCATAATAAGTATATTTATTTCTTGCTTCGGATTCCCCTGCAAAAGCGGCGAGTAAGTTCTGTTCTGTTTTGGTTCCTGCGTATTTGGACATATCTTTTTCCTCCTTTATTTTCGTAAATTTTATAAAAAGGACTTGAGAATACTCCCAAGCCCTTATAATATTTAAAAATTAACCAAAGTATCTTTCCAGTAAACCTTTGAATGCTTTTCCGTGACGAGCTTCGTCTCTAGCCATCTCATGAACTGTGTCATGGATTGCATCAAGGTTTGCTTCTTTTGCACGTTTTGCAAGATCAAATTTACCAGCGGTAGCACCGTTTTCAGCAGCAACACGCATTTCCAGGTTTTTCTTTGTGCTGTCTGTTACGACTTCGCCAAGGAGCTCTGCAAATTTAGCAGCATGCTCAGCTTCTTCGTAAGCTGCTTTTTCCCAGTATAAGCCGATCTCTGGATATCCTTCTCTATGAGCAACTCTGGCCATAGCAAGGTACATACCAACCTCAGAGCATTCGCCTTCGAAGTTTGCTCTTAAATCTGCAAGGATGTCTTCGCTTACGCCTTTAGCAACGCCAACAACGTGCTCTGCAGCCCATGTCATATCGGATTCCTGCTTAGAGAATTTTTCTGCAGGTGCTTTACAGATAGGACATACTTCCGGAGCTGCATCTCCTTCATAAACATAACCACAAACATTACATACCCATTTAGCCATAGTACATTTCTCCTTTTCTTTATAATTATTTTTTTAAATTTTAATAATAGTAATGATTACTATTTTAATTTACCATAGTAATTTAGACTTGTCAAGTAGAATTTCCACTTTTTTTCTGATTTATACATTCTTCACAGACTCCGAAAAAACGGATGCTGCAGCCGGTAATACGGCCAGTAAAGTTTTCCTCAGCTTTTTCCACAAGACTATCAAAATCCTGGCTGTGCAGATCCATGACTTTGCCGCATTCCGTACACATGAAATGGCAGTGTTCATCGGTTCTTCCGTCAAAACGGTCTGCGCCTCCGAAATTTGAAAGCTTTTGGATCTCACCGATATCAGCAAGGAGAGAAAGATTACGGTATACTGTTCCCAGGCTGATATTCGGATAAATGATCTTCATGTTTTCATAAACCGTATCCGCCGTGGGATGGTCGTTCCTTGACATAAGGAATTCTTTAATAGATTCCCGCTGGCGGCTAAATTTCAGTGCTGCCAAAATGTTTCCTCCCTTCTCGCTGATAATAATAACAATTACTGATATTATTACAATAATATATTGGAGGAGAATTGTCAAGTATTATTTTTTACTTATCGTTTTTTTAAAGTGTGTCTGAGCGTTTTTGTTTTCGGTAGGCAGCCGCCGTCATTCCGCAGCTTTTCCGGAAGCACTGGGAAAAATAACTTGGAGAAGAAAAACCGGAAAGCTGGGCGATCTCTGAAATGCTGTAGTCTGTGGAGGTTAAAAGATCCTGGCTGGTCTGGATTCGGCGCATGGTGAGATAGTTCATAGGAGATTGCCCATAAAATTTCGTAAACGCATGAACAAAATAATACTTATTTAAATGAGCCATCTTAGCCAGAGAATCCAGAGTTATGTCGTCCTGATAGTTAGAATCTATGTAGCGCTTGATGCGGCTGCATTCCCGGTTTGTATTACGGATGGGAGCAATCTCAAAAGCAGAATCCGTCTGGCGGCTGAGCTGCACTGTCAAAAGTTCCAATATGCTTTGGCAGGCGAGCTGGTAGCCAGGAGCCTTCTGCTCCGCTTCATTTAATATAGAAAGAAAATAACTTCCTAAATTTTTTTCTCCGGTTTTGCAGTTTAAAACAAGGTAATCTGCTTTATGGTTAAAGGAAAACTGGAAATCCTCCACACCCAGGGCGATATATTCCATAGAAGGGGAGGAAAGAGAGATTTCTGTGTGTTCCACATTTGGATTAATAACGATCAGATTATTTTTCCCGATAGGGATTGTCTGATCTTCTATTATAAATTGCCCGCTTCCTGATTTAACAAAAAACAGTTCTACAAAGTAGTGGGAATGGGGGATGCTTTTCCAGTCTCCTTCATATTGAGAGGAAGATACATAGATCAGTTTACCTGCGAGATGGTTTTTGGGTAAATTTTCAAACTGGTATTTACGAATACTCATAGCCCCTCCCGTTTAGCAATCTTGCTTCAGTTTCTGTGTGTATTTTATTTTATCAAAAGGGTATAACAGTTACAATCAAAAAACTGAAAAAATCAAAAAAAAATTTGTGCAAAACAGAGAGAAAAATAAGGAGATGAAAAAAGGGATTCTAGTTGTTTTTTTATCAAAATGTGAAAAATTGGTTAAGAAGAGCAATTTTTCTAAAGTTTACAGCAATATACGGATTGCAAATGCAGGTTGTTTTCGCTATTATGTGTACAGAACAAATCTTACTATTAAAATAAATAGTAAGTAAATAATGTTGGGCAGAATGATTTTAACGGATAATATATAGGATATAGTTTTAATTGTCTGCCTTATTATTTTGCCCCAATTATAAAGGAGGAAAAGATATGAAAGCAAAGAAAATTACAAGTTTATTGCTGACTGCTTCCATGGTAGCAGGAATGACCGCAGGTCTTGCCACTACAGTAATGGCTGACGAAGAGCAGGTTTTAAAAGTTGCCGTAGTAGAAACTGCTTATGGCCAGGATATGTGGAAAAATGTCTGCGCGAAGTTTGAAGAAGCAAATCCAGGCGTAACCGTAGAGCTTACCATTGACAAAAAACTGGAAGACATTATCACTCCGGCAATGAAATCCGGAGATTATCCAGACGTTATTATGAGAGCCGTAGGTGCAGAATCCGCACTTACAGAAACTTTCATAAAGGATAATAACGTAGAAGAGATGACAGACGTACTGGAAATGACCGTACCTGGCGAAGACGTAACAGTACAGGAAAAGATCCTTCCAGGTTTCCTTGATAACTCCATCACAAATCCATATGAAGACGGAAAAACTTATCTGATGCCTATGTTCTACGGTCCATGCGGACTGTTCTATAACAAGGGACTGTTTGAAGAAAAAGGCTGGGAAGTTCCGGCTACATGGGATGAAATGTGGGCTCTTGGCGATACAGCCGCTGAAGAAGGAATTTCCCTCTTTACATATCCTACAGCAGGATATTTTGACGCATTCTTCTATGCTCTCCTTCGTGAAACTATGGGAAGCGAAGATTTCCAGAAAGCTTTAAGATATGAAGAAGGTATCTGGGATACAGAAGGCGCACAGACTGCATTTGATATTATCGGCAAACTTGCGACTTATACAGAAAAAACTACACCCGCAAATGCAAACGATAACGACTTCCGTAAGAACCAGCAGCTTATCCTGGACAATAAAGCATTATTTATGCCAAATGGCAACTGGGTAATCGGTGAGATGGCAGATGCTCCTCGTGCAGACGGATTTGAGTGGGGCTTCACAGCTCTTCCGGCAGTTGAAGAAGGCGGAGAGAGAACTTCTTATTCCTTCTTTGAGCAGATCTGGATGCCAAAGGGCGCTGTAAACAAAGACCTTGGAAAACAGTTTATTGCATATATGTATTCCGATGAAGCAGCAGAAATCTTTGCTGCAGACGGCGGTGCAGTTCAGCCGATTTCCGGCATGACAGACAAGCTGGACGGCGATATGCAGATTTATTACTCTATCTATGATGACGGCGCTATCGCAGTTATGGATGCATTCGCAACAACTGACCCGGTAGAAGGCATTACCGTTCGTACTACTTTCTTTGATCCGATCAACTCCTTAGTAAGCGGAGATAAGACACAGGAAGAGTGGGTAGAGCAGATCAAATCTGACAGCGATGCCCTTAGAGCAGCATTGAAATAAGCGTTTTTATAGAAGCAAAACAGTATAAAAATGAAAACGGACGGTGTGCCCACCGTCCGTTTTTCAGAATGGAAGAAAGGAGTAAACCTAAGATGACCAAGCAAAAAGGAAGGAGCAGGTTTATTTTTTGCTGTCTGGCTCCGGCAGTCATCCTCTTTGTGATCTTTATGATCGTTCCCACCATCGATGTTTTCCGGATGTCCTTATATAAATGGGGAGGTTATACGGCAGAAAAAACATTTGTGGGACTGGATAATTTTAAGACATTGTTTCAAAGCGACAGGTTTTATCAGGCATTCCAGAACAGTATCCTGCTAATTGTTATAGTAACAGTTGTGACTTTCGCTCTTGCGATCATTTTTGCAGCGATCCTTACAAGAGAAAAAATAAAGGGACAGACATTTTTCAGAGTTGTCTTTTATATCCCTAATATCCTTTCTGTTGTTGTGATCAGCGCCATTTTTTCTGCGATTTATGACCCTACCCAGGGACTTTTAAATTCCTTTCTTAACCTGTTCCGCGGAGAGAGTGGTGTAAATGACCCTATTCTTTGGCTGGGCAACCAGAAGATCGTAATTTACAGTATTGTCATCGCTATGGTTTGGCAGGCGATCGGTTACTATATGGTTATGTATATGGCAAGTATGGCGAATATTCCGGAAAGCCTTTACGAATCCGCAAGCCTGGAAGGAGCCGGCAGGATCAAACAGTTTTTCTCCATTACCCTGCCTTTGATCTGGACAAACATCCGCACAACGTTGACATTCTTTGTTATCAGTACCATTAACATGAGCTTTTTGATGGTAAAAGCAATGACCAACGGCGGACCGGACGGCGCGTCCAGCGTATTCTTAAGTTATATGTACCAGGAGGCCTATACCAATTCTTCTTATGGATACGGTATGGCCATCGGTGTTGTAGTGTTTGCATTTTCCTTTGCCCTGGCAGGGATCTTAAATGCAGCAACAAAACGTGAAGAGATTGAATTTTAAAGGGGGAGAGGACATGACGGACAGAAGCAAAAATATAAGTGCCAGTTCCAAAGTGGCAAAGGTTGTGATCTATATTGCCCTGATACTCCTGGCAATCACGATCATCGTTCCTGTTGCCTGGGTTTTTGTGGCATCTATTAAAGAAAACTCAGAATTTTATGGCAGCCCATGGGCGCTCCCCAAAGGCTTTCATTTCCAGAACTTTATTGACGCATGGCAGACTGCGGATATGGGATCTTATGTACTGAACTCTGTGCTTGTGACAGCTCTTGGTATTTTCCTTTTGATCGTGCTTGCCCTTCCGGCTGCCTATGTGCTGGCAAGATTTCAGTTCAAAAGCAGGAAAATATGGAGCGTGCTTTTTATGGCAGGACTTTTTATCAATGTAAACTACATTGTAGTTCCCATTTTCCTGATGTTAAACAATGCGGACGCCAAGCTTCGCCAGTGGTTCGGCAATCCGTTTTTCCTGAATAATCTTTTTATCCTGGCGCTGGTATACGCTTCCACAGCCCTTCCTTTTACGATCTACCTGCTTTCGGGCTACTTTAAATCTTTGGCAAAGGACTATGAGGAAGCTGCTTATGTGGACGGCGCGGGATATTGGAGGACTATGCTGCAGATCATCATGCCGATGGCGAAGCCGAGTATCGTAACGGTGATCCTGTTTAATTTCCTGTCCTTCTGGAATGAATATATTATTTCCATGACCCTTCTTACAAAGCCGGAGCTGAAAACCCTTCCGGTTGGCCTTATGAACTTGATGGCAGCCCAGAAATCAGCAGTTCAGTACGGACAGATGTATGCAGGACTTGTAATCGTTATGCTGCCTACTTTGATCCTGTACATCTGTGTACAGAAGAAGCTGACGCAGGGTATGACGCTGGGCGGTCTTAAGGGCTGATCCTTAATGAAACCGGAGGTGAAAATTATGGATGAAAGAATGAAAAATATCGTAACAACGATTTTGTCGATTATTTTCTTTGCTGTGTGTATTGCCCTTGTGGTGATCGGACAGAGAAATATAGGTCCCCAGGGGACCCTTGTGATGCTTTTAGGGCTTGCAGGGCTGATCTTATTATTGTATAGATATAACAGAAAATTCAAATAACAGGAGAGATGAATCTATCTGCCTGGATGATACAGAAAATGTGTCAGGAGGAGGAAAAAATGAGTATAGGCAAAGGAAGAGTAACCATACCTACAGACGTTGATGTGATCCCGGAGACTTTGGAAATTATGAAGCGCTGGGGCGCGGATGCCATAAGAGACTGCGACGGAACGGATTTTCCGGCAGAGCTTAAGGATGTTGACGCAAAAATTTACTCTACATATTATACAACAAGGAAAGACAATCAGTGGGCGTTAAGCCATCCGGAAGAGATCCAGCAGATGTATGTGATGACCCCTTTTTATACAGCGGAAGGGGAGACGCTGGAGATTACTCTGATGAAGGGCCTGTACCCGGATATGCTGACCCCTAATTCCAGAGATGATATTAAACGCTGGTGGGAGGTTATAGACCGTACCACAGGAGAGGTGGTTCCTGTATCCCAATGGAGCTACGATGAAGAAAAAGGAACCGTGTGCATAAAGGCAGTGCCTTTCCATGATTATACAGTAAGCTTTTTGGCATACATCATGTGGGACCCGGTTCATATGTACAATGCAGTGACAAACGACTGGAAGGACGTAGAGCACCAGATTACTTTTGACGTAAGACAGCCGAAGACGAGAGCGTATACTATGGAGCGCCTGCGGAAATTTATCAAGGAGCATCCCTATGTGGACGTCCTTCGCTTTACCACATTTTTCCATCAGTTTACTCTGGTATTCGACGAGCTTGCCAGAGAAAAATATGTGGACTGGTATGGATATTCTGCTTCAGTCAGCCCCTATATTCTGGAGCAGTTTGAAAAAGAAGTGGGATATAAATTCCGTCCGGAATTTATCATAGACCAGGGCTACTATAACAACCAGTACCGGGTGCCCTCTAAGGAATATTCCGATTTCCAGAGATTCCAGAGAAAACATGTAGCGGCTCTTGCAAAGGAGATGGTGGACATTACCCATGAAGAGGGAAAGGAAGCCATGATGTTTTTAGGGGACCACTGGATCGGTACGGAGCCTTTTATGGAGGAATTTAAGGACATCGGCCTGGACGCTGTGGTTGGAAGTGTGGGAAATGGTTCCACACTGCGTCTGTTAAGCGATATTAAGGGCGCGAAATACATTGAAGGGCGCTTCCTTCCTTATTTCTTCCCGGATGTGTTCCATGAGGGAGGAGATCCTGTAAAAGAGGCAAAGGTAAACTGGGTGACAGCCAGAAGGGCGATCCTTAGAAGCCCTATTGACCGGATCGGTTACGGCGGTTATCTGAAGCTGGCTCTTAAGTTCCCGGAATTTTTAGATTATGTGGAGAGTGTCTGTGACGAGTTTCGGGTACTTTACGAAAATATAAAAGGGACGACGCCTTACTGTGTGAAGAAGGTAGCTGTCTTAAACTGCTGGGGAAAAATGAGAGCCTGGGGAGCGCATATGGTACACCATGCTCTTTACCAGAAACAGAATTATTCCTATGCAGGTATCATTGAGGCTCTTTCCGGAGCGCCTTTCGACGTTGTGTTTATCAGTTTCCAGGATATTCTGGATAATCCGGATATTTTAAAGGATATTGATGTGATCCTGAATGTAGGCGACGGGGATACCGCCCATACAGGCGGAAGCTGGTGGGAAAATCCTGTGATCTCCGCAAAAATAAAAGAGTTTGTTTACGAAGGCGGCGGCTTTATTGGTGTGGGAGAGCCTGCCGGACATCAGGCACAGGGCAGATACATCCAGCTCTCCAGTGTACTGGGCGTGGAGAAAGAAACCGGATTTACTCTTGGCTATGACAAATATAACTGGGAAGAACATCCGGACCACTTTATTACCGAAGATTATGAGGGAGAGATTGATTTCGGGGAAGGCAAAAAGAACATGTATGCCCTGGAAGGCACAACGATCCTGGTACAGAGAGAAAAAGAAGTGCAGCTTGCAGTAAAAGAATTCGGCAAGGGAAGAAGCGTGTATATCAGCGGACTTCCTTATAGCTTTAAGAACAGCCGTCTTCTTTACAGAGGAATCTTATGGAGCTGTCACGGAGAGGAACTTCTTCACCGCTGGTTCAGCACCAACGAAAATGTGGAAGTGCATGCTTACCCGTTAAACGATAAATTCTGTGTGGTAAACAATACATATGAACCACAGGAAACCGTAGTCTATAAAGGCGACGGAGAAAGCTTTGTACAAAAGCTTAAAGAAAACGAGATCATTTGGTATACGCTGTCCGGAGAAAAGATACAGCCGGCAGCAGAATAAGGCAGGAGAGGGATATGGATTACAAATATGTCTGGCAGGATAATATCCTTACATGGGACGAAGCGGTTCCTTTAGGAAGCGGACAGTGTGGCTGCCTGTGCTGGGGAACGCCCCGGGAACTGCGTTTTAGCCTGGATCGCACCGACATCTGGGATTCTACAGTTTTATGGGAAAAGCCGGAGGATTTCACTTATCAGAAGCTTGTCGAGCTTGCGGATGCAGGCGAGGAAAAGGCCATCCGGCAAATTTTCGACGCCCCCTATTATTATCCTTCTCCTACGAAACTTCCTGCCGGAAAACTGCTAGTGCATTTTAAAGGTGGAGACCGTATGGTTTCCACCCTTTCCATAAAAGAGGCATGTGCATGGCTCTCTGTCAGGGAGAAGGAAGAACTTTACCGGATCCGTACCTGGATCCATGCCCTGCGTCACGTGGGAATGGTGGAGATTTATGCTCCCAAAGACGGCTTTTCAGTGGAATTAAAAACTCCCGGATTTGGGGTGAAAGGCACGGAGAAAGCATTTGTTTACAGTGAGGAAAACAGACAGATTTCTCAGGGAAGCCTTACGGAGCTAAAATATGCACCGGCCAAATGGGGAGAAGAGAAAAAGGGAGACTATGTATTTCAGTGGTTTACCCAGGAGATAACAGAGGACTTTTCCTATGGGATCGTGACTGCACGGGAGGAGAAGGAAGAGCGTACAAGACTTGCCTGGAAGATCGTTTCTTCTAAAGACGGCGGGGAATGGCTTTTAAAGGGTCAAGAAGAGCTTTCCAGGGCCCTCGATGAAGAGGAAGAGTCTTTGTTTGCGGAACATAAAAAGTGGTGGGAGGAATATTTTGGCGAGAGCAGTGTTTCTCTCCCTGATCAGGAGATGGAGAAGCAGTGGTATACTTCCAATTATCTTTTTGCGGCTGCTTCCAGAAAGGGCTGTGCACCTATGCCGCTTCAGGGCGTATGGACAGCAGATGACGGCGCGCTGCCTCCCTGGAAAGGGGACTACCATCACGACTTAAATACGGAGCTTTCTTACAGCCATTATTTAAAGGCAAATCATTTAGAAGAGGGAGAGTGTTTCCTGGATTTTTTATGGGAGCTTAAAAACGCCGGAAAGAAATTTGCCCGGGAATTTTATGATGCGCCTGGGTGCTGTCTGCCGGGTGTGATGACCATTGACGGGGAAGTCTTAGGCGGCTGGCCTATGTATTCTCTTTCTCCTGCCAACCAGATCTGGATTGCCCGCTGCTTTGAAGAGTATTACCGTTATACAGGAAACGAAGAATTTTTAAGAAATCGGGCGTATCCCTATCTGAAAGAGACGGGGATATTTATAAAGGCTCTTTTAAAGGAGCAGGAAGATGGAACTCTTTTGCTTCCTGTATCCAGTTCTCCGGAGATTCATGACGATACGGCGAAAGCATGGTTAAAGCCTGTGAGCAATTACGACCTTGCCCTTATGCGATATCTTTTTAAAACACTGGAAATCCTTGGAAACAAGGTGGGCGATGAAGGGGCAAAGGAATGGAGGAGAGTTTTTGATAAGCTTCCAAAGCTTGCCGTAAATGAGAAGAAAGTGCTGATGATTTCTCCAAAGGAAAGTTTGGAAGAATCCCACCGCCATTTTTCCAATGCCATGGCAGTGTCTCCTTTGGAACTGATCCCCTATGAGGGAGAAGGCAGGGAGATCATCGATGCAGTGATCCGTGATTATGAAAGACTGGGTACCAGCCAGTGGGTAGGCTATACCTTTACCTGGATGGCGCATTTGTATGGAATCCAGGGGAATGGGGAAAAGGCGGCAGAAATGCTTCATATTTTCTGGGAATATTTCTGCGGACCAAACGGCTTCCATTTAAATGGAGATTTTAAGGCAAAAGGGTATTCAGACTTCACCTATCGTCCCTTTACCCTGGAGGGAAATATGTTTGCTGCAGATGCCCTGCAGGAAATGTTGTTTCAGATGCGTGACGGAATGATACGCCTATTTCCGGCGATTCCCGCGGAATGGGTAAAGAAGGGAACGGGATTTTCTTCCCTGCGGGGAGAGAAGGGGCTTTTCTGTGACGCCTATATTAAGAAAGGGGAAGGGCTCCGATGGAAGATCACCGCAGAGCATGCACAAAAGGTTACGGTCAGATACCGGGAGTTTGAAACAGAGAACTTCCTGGAGGCGGGGGAGGTATGGGAGAGCAGCTTTCCTGTCTGAGCAGAAGGAAGTGAATTTAGGACTACCTTCGCCTGCGCAGCCTGTACACTGCATTTTAGCGGGCAGGATTTTGTAAAACCAGCGGAAAAGGCGGTTTACAAAAACAATAAAATATGCTACTATTTTTGATAGTGAAAAACTCATGGACGAAGAGAGTACATTTGCAGACCGCATTACAGAGAAATCCCGTGGAGCAGGTTCCTATGGTGAGAGGGATATGCACGGAGCAAATGGAAGATGGCTTCTGAGAGGCGCGGCTGAAAGAAAAGTAGGCTGCGACAGGACCGCCTGTTACAGCGGGGAGGTATAGCTTTGCAGGACCTATTTAAGACGGCCGGCTGTTCCGGCAGGTTCGTTTTTACGGGTTAAGTGCAGATTTTGTACCTGACGAGGTCTCTGCTGTGAGGCAGAGATGAACAGAAGTGGTAACACGGGTTTTAGACTCGTCTTCTCGAACAGAGGGGACGAGTTTTTTTGTCATAGAGGCGTGTTTGGAAAAGCTTATGGCAGGAAAGCCTGTGGAGGTAAAAAATATTTAATTTTCAGGAGGAAATGAAAAGTGGAAAAACAGAAATATTATATCACAACGGCCATTGCCTACACATCCGGAAAGCCCCATATCGGAAATACCTATGAGGTCGTGCTGGCAGACGCCATTGCCCGCTATAAAAGGCAGGAAGGATATGATGTATTCTTCCAGACCGGAACAGACGAACATGGCCAGAAGATTGAGCTGAAAGCTGCGGAAGCAGGGATCACGCCCAAGGAATTTGTAGATAATGTTGCGGGAGAGATCAAAAGAATCTGGGACCTGATGAACACATCCTATGACAAATTTATCCGCACTACAGACGAAGATCACGAAAAACAGGTACAGAAGATCTTTAAAAAGATGTATGCAAAAGGGGATATCTATAAAGGATATTACGAGGGAATGTACTGTACTCCATGTGAATCCTTCTTTACAGAGTCCCAGCTTGTAGACGGCAAGTGCCCGGACTGCGGACGCGCTTGCGTTCCTGCTAAGGAAGAAGCTTATTTCTTTAAGATGAGTAAATATGCAGACCGTCTGATCGAGCACATTAAGACCCATCCGGAGTTTATCCAGCCGGAATCCAGAAAGAATGAGATGATGAATAATTTCCTTCTTCCGGGACTTCAGGATCTTTGTGTATCCAGAACTTCCTTTAAATGGGGAATCCCGGTAGATTTTGACCCGGGCCATGTGGTATATGTGTGGCTGGACGCCCTCACAAACTATATCACAGGAATCGGCTATGACTGTGACGGAGAAAGTTCAGAACAGTTTTATAAAAACTGGCCGGCAGACCTGCATCTGATCGGAAAAGATATCATCCGCTTCCATACTATCTACTGGCCGATCTTCCTGATGTCTCTGGACCTGCCGCTTCCTAAGCAGGTGTTCGGTCATCCGTGGCTGCTGCAGGGAGACGGTAAGATGAGTAAATCTAAGGGAAATGTTCTTTACGCAGATGAGCTGGTGGATTTCTTTGGCGTGGATGCAGTGCGTTATTTCGTACTTCATGAAATGCCCTTTGACAATGATGGTGTGATCACCTGGGAACTGATGGTGGAACGCTTAAATTCTGAACTTGCTAATACCCTTGGAAACCTGGTAAACCGTACCATTTCCATGTCAAATAAGTATTTCGGCGGCGTAGTGGAAAATAAAAATGTGACAGAACCGGTGGATGAAGATCTGAAATCCTTTATCCTGGCTGTTCCTGGAAAAGTATCCGAGAAGATGGATAAGCTTCGTGTGGCGGACGCTATGACAGAGGTATTCTCCTTGTTTAAGCGCTGCAATAAATATATTGATGAGACCATGCCATGGGCTCTTGCAAAAGAAGAAGATAAGAAAGACCGTCTGGCAACAGTTCTGTATAATCTGGTAGAGGGCATCTGCATTGGCGCGACCCTTCTTCAGTCCTTCATGCCGGATACTACAAAGAGAATCCTGGAGCAGTTAAATGCAAAGGAAAGATCTCTGGATGAACTTGCTGCCTTTGGCCTTTATGAATCTGGAAACAAAGTAACAGAAAAGCCGGAAATTCTTTTTGCACGTTTGGACATTAAGGAAGTGATGGCAAAGGTGGAAGAGCTGCACCCGCCGGTAAAAGAAGAGCCAAAGGAAGAGGAAAAGGGCATAGATATAGAGCCTAAGCCGGAAATCAACTTTGAAGACTTTGAAAAGCTGCAGTTCCAGGTGGGCGAGATCATTGCCTGCGAGGCAGTGAAAAAGTCCAAAAAGCTTCTTTGCTCCCAGGTGAAAATAGGAAGCCAGGTACGCCAGATCGTATCTGGAATTAAGGCACACTATACACCAGAAGAAATGGTAGGCAAAAAAGTTATGGTAGTTACGAACTTAAAGCCTGCGAAGCTGGCTGGAGTTATGAGCGAAGGCATGATCCTCTGTGCGGAAGACGCAGACGGAAACCTTTCCCTTATGGTTCCGGAAAAGGAGATGCCGGCAGGAGCAGAGATCTGCTGATAAAAGGAGTACACCCATGGGACAGGGATTCAATCATTTTGACGAAAAAGGAAATGCGGTGATGGTGGACGTTTCCGGGAAGGCAGTGACGGCAAGGACAGCCGTGGCAAAAGGCTGCATCCACGTTGGAAAAGATGTTATGGAGGCGGTTTCTTCTGGCACAGTGCAAAAAGGAGACGTACTTGGAGTGGCAAGAGTGGCGGGCATCATGGGCGTGAAGCGAACGTCCGACCTGATTCCCATGTGCCACCCCCTGCCCATACAGAAATGTTCCATTGACTATGAATTGGATCAGGAGCATAATATTATTTATGTATTCTGTACAGTAAAAACTGAGGGAAAAACCGGCGTGGAAATGGAAGCGCTGACAGGAGTGCAGATTACCCTTCTGACTATTTACGACATGTGTAAGGCGATAGACAAGCATATGGTCATGTCAGAAATACATTTAGTGGAAAAAACAGGAGGGAAAAGCGGAGCTTTCCGTTTTCAGGAAAAATGATCGATCAGTGTGGAAGAAATATAGATTATCTCAGGGTTTCTGTTACCGACAGATGCAACCTGCGGTGTATCTACTGTATGCCAAAGGAAGGATTGCGGCTTGTAGACCGCTGTGAAATTTTGTCCAGGGAAGAGATCATCCGTATATGCAAAGTGATGGCGCAGCTTGGGATCAAGAAGATCAAGCTCACAGGAGGGGAACCCCTTGTCCGCCAGGGCGTGCCGTCTCTGGTGGAAAACCTTAAGGCGCTCCCGGGTATAGAAAAGGTCACGCTGACCACCAATGGAAGTCTTTTGGCGCCTCAGATGGAACTGCTTGCCAGGGCGGGGCTTGATGGGCTGAACATCAGCCTGGATACTTTAGACGCGGCGTGTTTTCAGAAAATCACCAGACGTGATGAGCTTTCCAGGGTAAAAGAAGGGATAAAGGCGGCCCTTTCTTTTCCAAAGATCTCGGTGAAGATAAACTGTGTGCCTTTGGGCTTAGAAGAACAGGATCTGTGTGAGATTGCGGCGATAGGGAAGGATGCGCCCATTCACGTGCGGTTCATCGAAATGATGCCTATTGGATTCGGCAGGGAGTTTCGGGGAATGTCGGAAGAGGAAGTGGTCAGCCTTTTGGAGAAAAGATTCGGGAAAATGACGCCTTATACCGGAGAAAGCTTGGGAAATGGGCCCTGCCATTATTATAATATAGACGGCTTTACTGGAAAAATAGGGTTTATCAGTGCCATAAGCCACAAATTCTGCAGAGAATGTAACCGCATCCGGCTGACCTCTCAGGGGTATTTAAAGACCTGCCTTCAGTATACGGCTGGACGGGATCTGCGCCGGATTCTCCGGGAGGGCGGAAGCGATGAGGATTTAAAGAAGGAAATATTGGCGGCGCTGAAAGAAAAACCTGTGGGACATGAGTTTTTAGAAAAAGAGAAAAAGGACGATACAGAAAATCTGTGTATGTCCCAGATAGGAGGATGAGGATGAAGCGGGTAGCAGTAATTACATCCAGCGACAAGGGATATCGCGGAGAGAGAGAAGACTTAAGCGGACCAACCGTAAAAGAAATTATGGAAAAAAACGGATATCAGGTGGTATCTCTGGAAATCCTGCCGGATGAACGGGAAATGCTCTCAAAACGCATGGCGCAGATTGCAGATGAAAATCTGGCAGAGCTGATCCTGACCACCGGAGGGACCGGATTTTCCAAACGGGACGTTATGCCTGAGGCAACGGAGGATGTGATCCAGCGCAGAGTGCCCGGAATTCCGGAAGCTATGCGGGCTTACAGTATGACCATTACGAAGAGGGCTATGTTAAGCAGGGCAACTGCAGGAATCCGGGGCGGCACTTTGATCATAAATCTTCCCGGAAGCCCTAAGGCGGTAAGAGAAAGCCTGGAATACATCGTAGATGCTTTGGGACACGGAATAGAGATCCTTACAGGGGAAGCCGCGGAATGTGGAAGGAAATAGAGAGAAGGGATTTGTATGGGAAAAAT
This sequence comes from uncultured Blautia sp., assembly GCA_938028845.1. Taxonomy (GTDB): domain Bacteria; phylum Bacillota; class Clostridia; order Lachnospirales; family Lachnospiraceae; genus Blautia_A. The sequence goes on along the minus strand of CALIZJ010000161.1, from coordinate 22,015 downwards.
AAGAGCTGTCTGTATCAGTGAAAAAAAGGGAACACAAAAGAAAAACGTACACCAGGCAGAATTTATTCAGGACTGGGGGATAAAAGATGATGCACACGCTGGAAAATGGCACCGTCAGGTCAGCCTTCTCTCCTACGATAAAATAGAAGCCTTCCGTGCGAAAGGGGCAGAGGTGGAGGACGGAGCTTTTGGCGAAAATCTTGTGGTAGAAGGCTTTGATTTTGCGGCGCTTCCAGTAGGAACAAAGTTTCGCTGCAATGATGTCCTTCTGGAAATGACCCAGATCGGCAAAGAATGCCACCATGGATGCGCCATTTTCCAGAAAATGGGTGACTGCATCATGCCCCGGGAGGGAGTCTTTGCCAGAGTCCTTCACGGAGGCGTTATACACCAAGGTGATGAGCTGACATTAGCAGAGTGATAATGCGCCTTAACACCGATAAAAGGAGAACTTGATCATGATTTTCGATACTCATGCACATTACGACGATGAAGCTTTTGCCTCAGACAGGGATGAACTTTTATCCTCCATGGAGGCAAAGGGTATTGGACGGATTGTAAATGTATGTGCATCTGCAGAGGGCTTGAAGGATACCGCAGCCCTTATGGAGAAATATCCGTTTGTCTACGGCGCCATCGGCGTACATCCTGACGATGCAGAGAAAATAGACGATTCCGTTCTGGAGGAGATCCGCCGTCTTTCCCGCCATGAAAAAGCGGTAGCCATAGGGGAGATTGGCCTGGATTATTACTGGCATAAAGAGGAAGCAGAGCATAAGATCCAGCAGCAGATGTTTCGGGCGCAGATGGAGATCGCCAGAGAAGAAAAGCTGCCTTTTATGGTTCACAGCCGGGAAGCTGCAAAGGATACCCTGGATATTGTAAGAGATTGTGTAAAAGGCGGTATGTACGGAGGGATTATCCACTGTTTTTCCTACAGTAAAGAGATTGCCAGAGAATACCTGGATATGGGCCTGTGCCTTGGAATTGGCGGTGTAGTCACCTTTTCCAACGGTAAGAAGTTAAAAGAGGTTGTAGAGTATGCGCCGCTTACCCAGATCGTCCTGGAGACGGACGCGCCTTATCTGGCGCCTGTTCCAAACCGTGGAAAGCGAAACAGCTCTTTAAACCTTCCTTATGTGGTTCAGGCCATTGCCCAGATAAAAGGAATATCACCAGAAGAGGTGGAAGAAACCACATGGAAAAATGCGGTCAGACTTTTAAATATTTCTGACGTATAAAGCGAAGTTATATAAAGAAAAGCCTTCTGCATCATGCAGAAAGGCTTTTCTTTATATCTATATCTGTTTTTATCCTTCTGAAGAACTATCTTCGGGCACAGAACCATCTTCCGAAGAAACGGCCTCTCCTGTGTCAGAGGAGGTATCTGTTCCGGTGTCTGTACCGCCGATCATGTTTCCATCGGAGTCGAAGGTGGCGCTTAGAAGATCCGTTCCAGTAGAAGGGGTCACATTTGTGGACATGATCTCGTCAAATCTTGTCTGTAAATTTTCTACAGAAAAGATTTCCGGGAAGGAATTTCTTCCGCTGTGATAGGTGCCGATCTCATCGTTATACTGGGAAAGAAGATAAGGACCATATTCGGCGGAATCATAATTATAATGCATAACAAGCGGCGTAATGGAAGGAGAGAGTATCTGTATGCTGGTTTCTCCGTTCTGCACAGTTTTTTGAATGGTGAACTGTGCCATACCCTCCAAAAGTGTGTCGAAAGTCTCCTGACCAGTTACAAAATTTCCCAGGGAATAAAAGATCACCATTTCGTTTCCGCTGTCATCGGACATACGTCCATAAGGCTGTAAAACGTGTGGATGAGAACCGATCACTACGTCCACACCCTGTTCCATGAGGAAAGTCGCCCATTGCTTCTGGTATTCAGAAGGCGTGGTCTCATTCTCATTTCCCCAATGGGCGAAAAGAATGATGCAGTCGCTTTCTTCCTGGGCTTTCTGGATGGCAGAGGAAACGCTGTCCCTGTCAAAAACATCGATCATATATTCCTGTCCGCCTGCAGCGGCGTTATCCAATCCAAAAGTATAATTTAAAAGAGCGATCCGGATACCATTGACTTCAATGACATTCACAGTGTCTGCGTCTTCCTGGGAGCCATGGATACCTAAGACGGAAATGTCCGGATGGCTGGTGTTCCAGTAATCCAGTGTCTGGGTGATCATATCTGCCCCGAAATCGTTTATGGTATCGGAAGCAGAAGCAACTACGTCAAAACCGGCATTTACAATGGCATCGCCAACTTCTGTGGGAACTGCAAAGGGGTAAGTGCTCACAGAGTCATGGTCGCTGGTAAACACAGAGTCCTGGCTGATCATAGCCACATCCGCCGCCTGTATTTCACTTTGTACATTCGTATATACGCTGTCATAGTTCCAGGTACCGGATTCTGACTGTCCGGACTGTAAAAGCTGATCCTGGTAATAATTGTCGCCTACGGCGATTACGCTGGCAGTGGAAACCTGGGGCGTCTCTGAGGCAATCTGCGCTTCCTCTTCTTCCTGCTGTGCCACCCGCTCTGCTTCCTGTGCAGGACGGCGGATCAGCACATTGTCCAACTGGTAAAAAATAAGAAACAGAATCAGCAGAACTGCGATAGAACAGATGAAGCTGATCCGTGAATTATTTTTTTCTCTGTAATTTAAGGGGATATTATTTTTTTTCATATTTGTGTCCTTCGTATTTCTGGTGCTTGTCTTTCGGTATGTGCGATTTTATTTTTCCCCGGGAGCTTTGCACATATACGGAGCAGAGATCCATGGGATCAAGTGTTTCCATATTTCTATAGTTATGAATTATTATACCAAATTCTGATCTTAATAGAAAGATTTTCTTTTAAAAAATACTTTGTGTATCAAAGTATTTTGGTGTATAATAAGAAAAAGAAGGAAAAGGAGAGACTCGGATGAATCATTATGAAACGATCAACGATGTGTTAGTAAGGCTGTTTAATGAAATTATGGATATCGAAGAAAAAGCATTGACCTCATCTGAGTTTAAGAATATATCAGTGAATGATATGCATATTCTGGATGCGATCGGAATCCGGGAACCGAGAAATATGTCTGCGGTTGCGCGGACGTTGTCTGTGACTGTTGGAACGCTGACAATCGCTATTAATAACCTTGTAAAAAAAGGGTATGTAGAACGCATCCGAAGCCAGGAAGACCGCAGGGTAGTGCTTCTGGCCCTTTCAGAGAAGGGAATCCGGGCTTATAAGCACCATCGGGCATTCCATGATAAAATGGTGATGGCTGTTTTAAAAGACTTAAGTGCCAGTGAGACAGAGACGCTGACGAAAGCACTTATTAATCTGCAGAAATTTTTCAAAAGCTATTCCAGCTAAGGAAGGACGAAAGCCCGGAGACAGGAGGGCTGTTTGTTCCAGCGCCTCCTGTTTTCCATTTTCATCAGTATCTTTTTTTATGTATTTTTCCAGGACCGGGAAAGAAACAGGTCCTATCTCAAGAACGTCTTTATGAAACTCTTTCAGGTCAAATGCGTCTCCCTGCCTGATCTGGCAGGCGGATTTCAGATCCAGGAAGTTTAAATATCCCCAATAGTATTTCAGATAGTTTGCCGGTGTTTCCACGATATACTGGAAAATTTCGTCAACCACCGCACTGTCCTGTATTCCAAAGGCACTCAGAAAAGAAGCGGCCCTTGTTTCATTCCAGCCATGGTAATGGATGCCGATATCCAGAAGGGAATAGATGCAAAGGTTTACGCTTCTGTTCAGCCAGGCGAGATTTGTTACGTCTATGGCGGCAGGATCGTCCAGAAGGGAGGCTGCATACTGATAGGCATAGGACTCTATATAAGTCGCCCAGCCTTCTACATAGCCGCTGCTGTCTATCAGATAACGTATCTGCTCTGGCTTTTGGTTTTGGAAGAATACCGTCTGGTATAGATGGCCTGGAAAGCCTTCATGGGCCAGGGTGGTGAAAAGCTCCAGGTTAGAACGTTTTCCGTACTGGTTAATGTAAATGACATTAGGGCTTCCCGTATCCAAAGGCGGAGTCAGGTAAAAGGCGGGGCTTAAAAATTCTTCCATGGACTCATGGACATAACGGATCTCGTATTCCGGCTGGGAAAGTACAGGAAAGTCTTCGGTCATTTTCCTCTGCAGCGTGCTTAAAATCTGCGCAGGTTCCATGGAGGGCAGATCTGCGCTTCCCATTACTTTGGAGAGAAGGGAAGGCTGCTCAGTGAGCATTAAGCTGATTTTTCTGCTGTCATCCATTAGCTGCTGAGAAATACGCTGCTGCATCTTTTCTACAGAGACATAGGACCCTACCTGGCTCTGGAGAAGATAGAGGTAGTATTGCTGGCCGCCGTTAAAATGTGCCAGACCCTGGCTTTCCTTTCCTGTTCCCCGCAGACTTTCAAGACCCTCCATCAATGCCTCATATGCGGGAATCACTTCATTTAGGATGAGTTCTTTATGCTTTTGGTTTAAGGCATCCTGCTCTTCCTGGGAGAAACCTCCATAATCCGAGAGTTTCTGGGAAAAAATATCCAGCATATAATTGGATTGGGGATCTTCGATAAAGGAGCTGCACTGGGCAAGGATCCTGTCCAGAGTTTCATCACTCATAAAGTACCCTGCTTTGGCTTTTTCTTTTTCAAATTCCAGGATGCTTTGGAAATAGGCATTTACGGTAGTGAGCAGATTCAGATAGTCTGCAACGTCCTGTTCCTCATAAAAAGCGTATTCCGCAAGAAGAACGGGAAGCTGCGCCTGAATACCAAGGCTGGGGCTTAAGTATTCTTCCAGGAGGTAATTGTCCCCAAGGGAACGCTGGGTATGAAAGTAGAGAAGCAGGGTATCCAAAGTGATTTGGTTTTCTTTTGACAGTTTTGAATAAGAAAAGCCTTTCAGCTTTTCCTCATATTCCTTACAGAGGGAATAGACTTCCTCCATATCTGTATTCACTGTGCCAAGGGTGGGAGAAGGGCGAAGGATTCCTGCTTTTTCCGGGTGAGCAAGTGAATAATGGAGAGTAAGGGTATTGCCGGAAACTTCTTTTTCAAATATTTTTTCTGCATAGGCTTCAAATTTTGCATTTTCTGAGAATACATGGTTGGTGAGATAACCGATACTGATGCCAAGGATGAGCGTAAAACCCAGGATAAGGGCGAGCCATAGGGACTTTTTCAACCGTGGGATTTTAGAGAATATTTTAGAGACCATAAAGCTCCTCTTTTTGTCTGGTCTGTTTTTACTATCTTATTGGAAACAAAAGGATTGTATGCTATGATGTTTGGAGAAAATAATTTATGGAATATAAAGAAAACAGTGAGGAGAACAGATATGGCAGAGATATACGATTTGATCATTCTGGGAGCCGGCCCGGCAGGGATCGGAGCGGCCATCTATGCAGCCAGGGCAAAGCTGAATGTTTTATGGATGGAAAAGAAATTTGTCCAGGGGGGACAGATCACAGATACCTACGAGGTGGACAATTATCCGGGGATGCCGGGAATCAGCGGCATGGATCTGGGAGAAGCGATGGCAGCCCACGCTCAGAAGCTTGGCATTTCTCCTGTAAGGGAAAATGTGCTTTCTGTAGAAACGGAGAAAGAAATTAAGATTGTCAGAACGAAAAAAAATGAATACAGGGCAAAGACCCTTCTGATAGCCTTGGGAGCAAGCCACAGAAAGCTTGGAATCCCTGGAGAAGAAGAACTTGGGGGAATGGGCGTTTCCTACTGTGCCACCTGTGACGGAGCCTTTTTTAAGGATCTGACGACCGTGGTAGTTGGCGGAGGAAACGCAGCTTGTGAAGATGCGGTTTTTCTTGCGCGTATGTGTAAGAAAGTCTATGTGGTCCACCGCAGGGATACGCTGCGGGGAGAGAAGATCCTTCAGGACAGGCTTTTTGCCTGTGAAAACGTGGAGATGGTGTGGGACAGCGTTCCCCTTGAAATCTGCGGTGAGGACAAGGTAACTGGCATTACAGTGGAAAACGTAAAGACAAAAGAGACCAGGACCATAGATACGGACGGAGTGTTTATTGCAGTGGGAATCGTACCCAATTCTCAGCTCCTTAAAGGAATCGTGGAAATGGACGAAAGCGGCTATATTCTGGCAGGAGAGGAAGGGATCACCAGTACGCCGGGGATTTTTGCGGCTGGAGACATTCGTACAAAGGCGCTCAGGCAGGTGGTTACAGCGGTCTCAGATGGGGCCAATGCAGTGGCGTCTGTCCAGAAATATCTGCTAAGGTAGGAACTGGATTTCCTGAGATTATGTAGAGAATATGACGGATTTATACAGGTTTGTAATAGATTGCCCATTTGACATTCTCATAAACTTGTGCTAATATACGCAAATGTGTAATAATATGTAACACATTCGTAATAAATGAAAGCAAGTTTAAAATAAGGAGTGTATAGATGAATTATAAGAAATTTAGGGCAATACTGTTAGGAACCTGTATTTTTTGTATTGGAGGGGCTGTCCCGGTCTCTGCAGCGGAGTTTACGTCTTCTTCCTCTCAGATGACAGAGAAAGAGGCAGAAGAACTTTTCAGTGACGGAACCTCAGACGGAAATATGAATGAGCTTGTGGAAAATATCGTAGAGATCACCACGGCAAAGGCAGAGGAATACATGGAAGAGGTTCTGGCCGCCAAAGAAGCTGCTATAGAAAAGGAAGAGCAGAGAAAGGCGGAAGAGGCCCGGAAAAAAGCGGAAGAGGCTCGAAAGAAGGCAGAAGAAGCCCGTAAGAAAGCGGAAGAAGAGGCAAAGAAAAAAGCAGAAGAGGAAGCCCGCAAAGCCGAAGAAGAACGGATGGCAAAACGTCAGGAAATCGTGGACTTTGCCCTGCAGTTTGAAGGAAACCCATATGTGTATGGAGGAACCAGTTTGACCAATGGAGCGGATTGTTCCGGCTTTGTGATGTCTGTATTTAAAGAGTTCGGCTATGAGCTGCCCAGGGTAGCGGCGGCGCAGATGGAAGCTTCGGAATTAAAGGATGTAGAAGATATAGAAATCGGGGATCTGGTCTTTTACGGAGACTATGGCATTGATCATGTGGCATTGTACATTGGGGATGGAAAGATCATCCATGCCAGCACGTCTGCTACAGGAATAAAGATTTCTGACTATAATTATCGTCAGCCGGCAGCAGTCGGAACATATTTAGAGTAACTTTGTCGTAAGAAATCTCATTTTTGGCAATATGCACAAACATTGTCGAAAGATGACGAATTGTACAAATGTGTATACAAGAGTTGTCCACAATAGCGTGGCGGCGAAAAGCCTTAAAAATAAAGTTATACACAAAGTTATCCACATTATCCACATGAAATGGGTGTGGAAAGAGAGATTTACATAAGATTTTTTTAAACAAACGTTTTGGTTAAAAATCATAAATCGACATAGCAGGACAAAAAAATCCTAGAATCACTTGACATTTCTATATTCAAAAAATGATAGAATATTTTCTGGAAATGATTCAATTTGTCTAAGACGAAATGATTTTACAGACATTTTAGAAAGTTCCCAGGAGAAGATAAAGAAAGTGTAAAGAATGGGAAAAAGCGTTTTAACGAAAATGTAACAAAAGATGAAATTGCGGAAAATAGAAATGCCGGTACAGACAGAAAGAATTTATGGGTACAGTGGAAAAAACGGATGCCAATATAGGGGCATCCGTTTTATACATATTATGTGGATAACTAATCGGTGGTTTCCCGCCGGATAAGAAGGGGAGTGATAATCTTGTGGATTGGCTCTTTTAAAGGTACTGGTTTTCTCTTTTTTCGTTCCTCCATCTGCATGGACAGAAGCTCCATGGCCTGAGCCGCAAGCGTGGGGATCTGCTGTCCCACTGTGCTTATGGGGATGACCGCTTCCTCAGAGATGGGGGAGTTATCAAAACCTACGATCCGGTAAGTGTCCGGGAGTGCGCCGTATTTTCGGATTAAAATGTTTAACAGTACGTTTGCATGTGTATCGTTGGGCATAAAAATGCCTTTCTTTTTATCTGGATATTTGGTATCCAGCATATCTACGATCTTAAGGATTCTTTCATAATTCTCTTTATAAGTGTCTCCAAGATCCGTAAGGAGTAGTTCATGGGGAATATCCCGTTCCCGGCAGATGTCAAGGAAGCCTTTGATCCTGCCATAGGCAGGGGTGGTATCCGGAACATCACTGTTTATATGGATCAGGATGTCACATCCGCTGTGGTGAAGAAGGCTTGTGGCCTGTATGCCGCCCATGTAGTTATCCGTGTTCACACTGCATATATAGGTATCTTCCCGTTCAATGGCAACGACAGGGATATGATAAGAGGCGAGTTCCTTAGAGGGAAGGGTGGGGCTTAACACAATCAGTCCCTCGATGTTATACGCTAAAAGTTCTTCAATATATTTCTTTTCGACATCTTTTTTAGAATTGCCAGCAAAAACTAAAAATTTATATCCGTAGGTTTCATAGGTGGACAGGAGCTGGTTTAACATTTCTGAATAGTAGTGCATGTAAAGGTTGGGTATGATTACGCCGATGAATTCTGTCTTGCCATTAGCCAGGATTCGGGCGATCTTATTTTCTTTATATCCAAGTGTTCCCAGTGCGGCGGCTATTTTATCCTGATTTTCCAGGGGAAGAGAATCGGGATTATTAAAATACCGGGAAATAGTGGATTTTGAAAGATTCGTATAAGCAGCAATGTCTGCATAGGTCACATTCTTTTTTTTCATGGATAAACCTCCCTTTGAATTAAGTATAACAAAAGAAAAATAGGAATTCAATATGAATTAAAATCGGTTTTGAAACCGGTTTTATGGAAAATAGATAAAATTACTTTATGAAAAATGTGGGTTGTGCTGAATTTCAGAAATCCTATTGACAAAACGCGGCAAAAGGAATAAGATGAGTACAACATAAAACCGGTTTCAAAACCGATTTCAAAACCGGTCTCATAAAAGAAAAAGGAGGAGAGGGAATTGAAGAAAAAGTTTCTGTGCCTGGCAGGAATCCTTCTGGCGGCAGGCTGTATGTCCGGATGCCAGAAAAAAGAGGTAAGTCCGGGGGACATAGCCGGCTTTGACCAGGGCGAGGAGTATCTTTCCATATGGGTACATTCCATAGAAGATACAGAGGAAGGGCAGGCTTATAAGGAATCTGTAGAAAGCTTTAATGAAGCGTATGATGGAAAATATTTCGCCGATATTGAGTTTATCCCCAGAAATGACAGCGGAGGCGGATATTCCGATAAGATCAATGCTTCCGTTATGGCAGGAGGACTGCCGGATGTACTTACCGTAGACGGACCGAATGTAGCGGCTTATGCATCGAACGGTATTATTCAGCCTTTGGCGGAACTGACGGAAGAAGAGAAAAGTATCTATCTGCCGTCCATTATCGACCAGGGAACGTATAACGACCAGCTATACGCCTTGGGGGTTATGGAGTCCAGTGTAGGCCTGTACTATAATAAGGATATTTTAGAAGAGGCAGGAATCCAGGTACCGGAAGCAGACGATCCATGGACCTGGTCGGAATTTCTTGAGATTTTGGAGGAACTTAAGCCTTTAATGGAAGAGAAGGACGGATATCCTTTGGATATGACCTTCCCTGTAGGAGAGACCAGTATTTATTACTATGCGCCTTTCGTGTGGGCGAATGGAGGAGAGCTTGTCAGTGAGGACGGTCTGACTGTAGACGGATATTTTAATTCCAAAGAATGTGCAGATGCCATGGAGTATTTCCGTACTATCGTGGAAAACGAATATATGTCAGAAGCGCCCATTGATAAGCTGTTTGAAAGCGGACGAGCGGCCTTTAAATTTGACGGGGCATGGGAAGTAAATACGATTTATGGAAGCTATCCTGATATTAATCTGGGAGTAGCGCCGTACATTGTAAGTGATAACTGGGATGGAGAACGGTATACGCCTACAGGCTCCTGGGCATTTGCTGCTTCCTCAGATACAGAAAATATCCAGGGTGCCACAGAACTAGTAAAATGGATGAGCGGCATAGAAAGCGGAATCCGCATCTGGGAGAGGGCAAAGAGCTTCCCTTCCACATATGAAGCTTTTGAAAGCATTGATGTATTCCAGACAGATGAAAATTACAGAGCACTATACGAGCAGTTAAGTACATATGGCCATCCAAGGCCGAAAACCCCTGTTTATCCGCAGGTAAGCACATGTTTCCAGGAAGTGCTGGAAAGCGTAGCGCTGGGAGGAAAGGATACCCAGTCAGAATTGGATAAATCTGTAGAAAGGATTAACGCGAAGCTGGAACGTTATACAAGGGAATAATGAAAAAAAAGAATTCAATTATGGGAATGGCGTTTTTTGGACCGGCGCTGGTGCTGCTTACACTGTTTTTGTTTCTGCCGATGCTTTTAACGCTGGGATTTAGTTTTACCGATTATTTTGCTCTGAATCCGGAGCTGACTCACTTCGTAGGGCTGGAAAACTATATAGATATTTTTAAGGATGAACTATTTGTAAAATCATTTTTGAATACAATTAAATTTGTGATCATCATTGTACCCCTGCAGTGCGGTGGGGCGCTGCTGCTGGCTATTGCCATCAACCATGCAGCGCATTGCAAAAAGTATTTTAAGGTAGCATTTTTCGTGCCTGTTGTGATGTCTCTGGCGGTTGTATCTACTTTGTGGATGCAGATATATAGTCCGGAGGGAATTTTAAATACGCTGCTTGGACAGTTTGGAATAGATCCGCAGCCTTTTATCCACAGTGCGGAGCAGTCCCTTCCTTCTATCGCCATTATGAGCGTATGGCAGGGCGTAGGATACCAGATGATCATATTTTTGGGCGGCCTGCAGAATATCAATCCGGCTCTTTATGAAGCGGCTGAGATGGATCATGCTACAAGCTGGCAGAAATTTAAGGATATTACCCTGCCGGAACTGAAACCTTTGTGTGTATTTGTATTTATTACTGTTACCATCGGTGCGTTCCGTATGTTGGTACAGCCTATGGTTATGACTGGCGGCGGTCCGGATCACTCCACTTACACGATTGTCTACGATATTTACGAAACAGGTACGGTAAACTGGGAGATGGGACTTGCCTCTACGATGGCTATTGTATTTACTGTATTTGTGGTTATTCTGACTATTATTCAAAATGTCCTGACCAAGGATAAGGAGGAGGGAAAACATGTTAACAAAAAAGCAAAAAAGCATTAACTGGATCTTGGTAGCCGTACTGCTGGTTTTGTCCATTTTCTTCCTGTTTCCGGTTATCTGGATGCTTGCCAATTCCTTTAAACCAGATGCGCAGATCACGGCGGATATGAATTCCATCGCAGCCTTTATTCCTCCTGCGCTTAACGGCAGCTTTTTGGAAAACTACGTTTCGATTCTTACGGATACGAATTTTATACGGTATATGGCAAATACTTTGTTTTATGCGGCTATTCTTATCATACTGGGAATTATAGTAAATGGTCTGGCAGGATATGCCCTTGCCAAAATCGATTTTCCTTTCCGCGACAAATGGCTGCTTATTATCATGATGCTTTTGATCGTGCCTACAGAAACGGTTATCACCATACATTTTCTCATTATTGCTAAGGCGGGACTTTTAAATACGGTGATTGGATACATCCTGCCTATGATCGTGAATCCGTTTAACATCTTTTTATTCCGGCAAGTGTTTGTAAGCCTTCCGGACGATGTGTATGAAGCTGCGCAGCTGGATTTTTGCGGGCCGGTAAAGTACTTTTTCACCATGGTCCTGCCTATGTCCAAGACCGTCGTGGCAACGGTAAGTGTATTTACATTCCTGAATGTATGGAACGACTATCTGTGGCCGTCCCTGGTGTTTACCTCCAGTGATCTTTTAACCGCGCAGATCGGTCTGAATTCGATCACATCAAATGACAACACTACCATGGGACAGACGCTTGCAGTAATTACGTTAGTAACGATTCCGGTAATCATCATCTACGCACTGTTCTCCAAACAGATCGTAGAAGGCGTTACCTCAACAGGTTCAAAGGAAGGATGAGATTATGAGCTTTATAGAATTTAAGAATATATGTAAAAAATACCCGGGCGCGGATAAAAATACAGTGGAAGACCTGAATCTGAATATTGAAGAAAAAGAATTTATTGCCTTTGTAGGGCCGTCCGGATGCGGAAAATCCACCACTTTGCGCATGGTGGCAGGTTTTGAGGAGATTACAGGGGGAGAATTATATATTGACGGAAAAAAAGTAAATGAAACCGCCCCCAAGGACAGGGGAATCGCCATGGTATTTCAGAACTATGCCCTGTATCCTCATATGACAGTGGAAAAGAACATTGGTTATGGACTGAAAAATATGAAAATGCCGGCAGACCAGATTAAGAAAAAGGTGGACTGGGCAATTGACATTCTGGGATTAGAGGAATACCGTTACAGAAAGCCAAAAAACCTGTCCGGCGGGCAGCGCCAGAGAGTGGCGCTGGGGCGTGCTATCGTGAAAAATCAGAAAGTTTTCCTTATGGATGAGCCATTGTCAAACCTGGATGCAAAACTTCGTGTGAGTATGCGGACAGAAATCAGCAAACTGCACCGGGAACTTGGAGCAACAACAATCTACGTCACCCATGATCAGGTAGAGGCGATGACAATGGCGGACAGAATCGTAATCATGAAAGACGGCGTGGTACAGCAGGTAGGAAAGCCTATGGAACTTTATGATCATCCTGTAAATCAGTTTGTGGCCGGATTTATCGGATCACCGCAGATGAATTTCTTTGATGTGGAAGTACAGGGAAATATTATAAAGTTTAAAGACGGGAATAAGATTTCCCTTCCGGAAGGGCTCAAAAAGAGGCTGGGAGACCGGCAGGGTGAAATGGTCCTTGGAATCCGCGGAGAGGATATCAAGCTGGACGCCCAGAATATGGAACTGCACAAAGAGGAAAGGCAGCATGCAGTCATTACCAATACAGAAGTAATGGGAAATGAGAATAATCTGTACTTTACCTTCGGAGGCAGCCAGGCAGTGGCGAGAGTCTCTAAATATGAGATCAGCCAGGTAGGAGATAAGATTGAATTTGTATTTATACCGTCAAAGATGCATTTCTTTGACAAAAAGACAGGAGTAAATTTCGCAGAAGTATAAGAACATGGAGGCAGCATGAAGAAACAGAGATTACATTTAAAAGCACCAGATAACTGGATCAATGATCCTAATGGATTTCTCTATTATAAAGGATATTATCATTTGTTTTATCAATATTTTCCTTATGCACCCAGGTGGGGAACCATGCATTGGGGACATGCAGTCAGCAAAGATATGGTCAACTGGGAGCATGTGGGGCTGGCACTGTTTCCCACAAAGAGAGGAGACCAGAATGGATGTTTCTCCGGAAGCGCAGTGGAAATGGATGGAAAAATGTATCTGACCTATACGGGGGTGCGCTATGAAGAGGTGGATCCTGAGAATGTTCATGTAAGCTTGGATGAAAAGTTTGAATCAACACAGATGATGATAAGCTCAGAAGACGGATTCCATTTTGACAACTGGAATGGAAAAAAGGTTGTGCTCCCTCCTGTAACAGACGAGACGGTGGGGGACAGGACACACACCAGAGATCCCAAGGTGTGGAGAGGAAAAGAGAAATGGTATATGGTCTTAGGAAGTACCCAAAAAGAGGAACAGGGTGTGCTTTTATTCTATGAAAGCATGGATCTGCAAAACTGGAAATTGGTAAACCGGAAAGTAAAAACTCCCGAATATGGATGGATGTGGGAATGTCCGGACTATTTTGAGACAGAAGGAGGAAAGGTGCTGCTGCTTTCTGCCATGAAACTTATAAAAAGTGAGGAAATGCAGAGGAATCATTCCATCTGTTTTGCCGTGGACTTTCAGGAAGATACCTGTGATATAGAGATTCCGGATACCTATCAGTTTGTAGATTACGGACTGGATTTATATGCGCCGCAGACCACTCTGGATGAAGAAGGGAGACGGACTATGGTAGCATGGATAAGGATGCCGGAACCTACTAAGGAAGGATGGATCGGAATGTTTTGCTGTCCCCGCATTGTGGAATGTAAAGACGGACATATCTATTTCCATATGCATCCAAATATCCGAAATGCATGCAGCCGTGAAATACAGGAGATAAAACAGGCAGACAGAGGCGGATACAGAGTGCTGTTTGAATTACAGGATGGGGAAGAAGTGGATATAGGCGGTTTTCGCATCTACAGATGCGGAAATAAGATCTGTACGGACCGCTCCCGGGTATTTCCTCATGGAAAGGGATTTCATCTGCAGTCTCAGACACCGGATGTAAAAGAGGGCAGCAGGATCGAGGTGCTGGTGGACGAAAATCTTGCAGAAGTATTTGTAAATGACGGGGAATACGTGATCAGCAATGCCGTGTACGGACTTGGAACCGAAATTACAGCCAATATCCAGAGCGAAATTAAGTTATATACTATAAATGCATCTGAAGGCTGAAACATTTCATAGGTGTATGCGGAAGTTTATACATAAACCTGGAAGAACGTGCAGTATGGTCTGGCTGCTGCAGGAAGTTCAGCGGAAAATACAGTATGAGACAGGAAGGAGAATTTTGTGATAACAGAAAAAGTTTTATTGAATACGATTGAGGCAGTAAAAGAATTTGTAGATATTGTATCCAGATATGACGTGGATATGGAACTGGTTTCCGGACGGTATGTGATCGATGCAAAGTCCATTATGGGAATTTTCAGTATTGATCTGTCTAGTCCCATTGCACTTTGTATTCATGAAAATAGAGAAGAGGCAGAGGAGATTCTGGGACGGCTCAAGAAATTCATAGTATGAGATGCGGATCTGCGATGGAGAAAATGCCGCGTACCTCTTTTGTACCGCAGGATTTTTAAAAGATATTTATTTATGCAGAAGCCCAGAAATCGCTGTTTTCGGCGATTTCTGGGCTTTTATATATGCGGGAAACATATTGTAAATAGATTTTTCTGCCGATATTTTTTATCCTTTTAATAATTCTTTGATTTCGGGAATGTTTTTTCCCTGTTCCCGCAGTTCCTTTATATAATGGATTCGTTTTACGCTTTCCACTCGTCTGTATCTTCGGGTGAGATGGGCTTCCGTCTGTTCAAAGGGAAGCATATTTTCTTCGGTGTAGTATTTCAGCGTGCTGTATCTGGTTCCGGTGAGACGGACCAGTTCTCCGATGGTGACGTATTCGGAGTTTTCGATTGCTTCCATGGTTCTTTGTCTTGACATATTGTTTCCTCGTCCTTTTTACAGTCCGGATACTATGTGAAGTAAGGTGAGCATAGTTTCCACCTGGTTCATCATATCTTTTATGGATTTTTCCAGGTCACTGTTTTTTATTTCCGTTAATCTTGCTTTTAATTCCTTCTGTTCGTGCTTGGAAAAGTAATGTTTTAAACGTCCGGCTTTATTTAAAAGGGCGGTAAGTGCGATTACGTCCTCTGTAAGAGGGCCTTTTTCCAAAAGTTCCGCACGGATTTTTTCCACTACTTGATTCAGTGTTTCTTTGGTAGGAACAAATCTCTCTTTTTTTCTGATGAGTCCGCCGGTTATAGAGACTACGGAGCCGTCTTTTTTAAGAGGAGCCATAACCGAAGCGATAAGGGTGCGGATTCTTCTATCTGTATAGGCGATGATATATTTATCAAAAACTTTCTGGAGCTTTACTGCCCGTTTGCGGTCAATGAGGCTGTATAAAGGCTTCAGATTGTTTAACTTTTCGGGCAATTTAGAGCGGACTGTAATTTTCTTGTCCACGATAGAGATACAGCCCTCTGTTTCCAGTTCCAATAAACCGCTGACTACAAGGCAGGCAGCCGCCTCCTGGTTATAGCTGGGGAGAACGCCTTTTTTATTTAAGGCGCAGATAAGATATTCCTGGGTAAGGGTCAGGTTTTTCATACTTAAAGCCTCCGTTTCTTTTGTATTTTTAGATAAATAGTAAAATTATAATTTACTTGCTACTTATTACTTACTACTTACGATATAAGGATACACGAGACGGGAGCAGGTGTCAAGTCTATACAAAAAAATACCGCTCAGAATCCTAAACATCTTCTAAGCGGTATTCTTTCTTATTGGAAAGCAGGAAACCTACCCCTGCTTCATTCTTTTGATCACCTTAAGTCTGGTAAATTCTTCTCTTTCCTTCTCCTCCAGCGCATTTTGTATATCCTTACTGAGCGTCTCGAATTTAGGAATCGTAATATTTTTAAGTGCATTGGCGCGCTTCTGGGTTTTCTTAATATTCGCCGCAAGACGGATCGCCGCATTTTCCACCATGGACAGGCGGATGGAAAGTTCTTTCACCTTCTCAAAAGCCGCTTTGGCTTCATCCAGCGACATCTTAGTGCTGTAATACGCATAAGTGGGAACATTGCTTGTCTTATCATATTCCACAAGGGGAATCTCTGTCCCCATTACGCTGCGCGTCTTAATACGGATAGAATTTTCAATAGGCACAGTGTAAGAAATCTGCTGCACGAAAGCAATCCCGATTTCCATATTTGCCTTCTGCAAAGCCGCGTAGGCAGCCCGGAAGGTCTGGTCGATCTGCGTCTGAATATCCTTTGCCTGGTCAATGAGCTCCATCATCTCGCGGATCAGAATATTCCGTTTTTTATCCATAAGCTCGTATCCCTGTCTGGAAAGAGCAAGAGAATTTTTTGCAAGTATGAGATTTCCCTTGGTGGGAAAGGTATTCGGATCCATGAAACCACCTCCTAGCGGACAGTTTCTTTATAATACTTATCCAGAATCTTTGTGTCAATACGGTCCAGTTCATCCTTAGGAAGAAGTCCAAGCAGCTCCCAGCCCTTGTCCAGGGTTTCTGTGATGCTCCGGTTTTCCGTTTCTGTCTGTCCTACGAATTCTGCCTCAAAAGCCTTGCCAAAGACCAGATACCGCTTATCCAGCGGAGAAAGCTCATCCTCGCCGATAACGGAAGCAAGGGCTCTGGCGTCACCCACCTTGGCGTAACAGGAGAAAAGCTGGTTTGCCACATCCTGATGATCCTCCCGGGTAAAGCCCTCTCCAATACCGTCCTTCATCAGACGGGAAAGAGATGGAAGCACATTGATAGGAGGATAAATCGCCTGTCCGTGAAGCTGGCGGTCCAGAACAATCTGTCCCTCGGTAATATATCCGGTCAGGTCAGGGATGGGGTGGGTAATATCATCGTTTGGCATGGTCAGGATAGGAATCTGGGTGACAGAACCGGTTCCGCCCCTTACAATTCCGGCGCGCTCGTACAAAGTAGCAAGCTCGCTGTACAGATAGCCGGGATACCCTTTTCGGGAAGGAATCTCTCCTTTAGAGGAGGAAACCTCACGCATTGCCTCGCAGAAGGAGGTGATGTCCGTCAGGATGACAAGGATATGCATCCCCTTTTCAAAGGCAAGATATTCTGCCGCAGTAAGGGCGATCTTCGGTGTGAGAAGACGCTCTACTACAGGGTCGTTTGCAAGGTTTAAAAACATAACTACATGGTCAGAAGCGCCGCTTTCCTCGAAGGTACGGCGGAAAAATTCAGCTACATCGTATTTTACGCCCATTGCGGCGAATACGATGGCAAAGTTTTCGTCAGAATCTCCGCCCAGGGAAGCCTGCTGTACGATCTGCGCCGCAAGCTTGTCGTGGGGAAGGCCGTTTCCTGAAAAGATGGGAAGCTTCTGTCCGCGGATTAAAGTGGTAAGACCGTCGATAGCGGAAATACCTGTGTTAATATAGTTACGGGGATATTCCCGGGTGACCGGGTTTAAGGGAAGTCCGTTAATATTCAGATGGACTTCCGGAGAAATATCCCCCAGATCGTCAATAGGTTCGCCGATCCCGTTAAAGGTCCTTCCAAGGATCTCTGGAGACAGACCGATCTCCATGGGATGTCCGGTAAGGCGGGTGTGGGTGTTTCCAAGAGACATGCCGTCAGTGCCCTCGAAAACCTGGATTACCGCCTTGTCTTCGTATATTTCTATGATACGGCCGATTTTCTTTGTCCCGTCATCCATGTGAAATTCTACGATTTCTTCAAAGGAGGCGTTTTTCACACCTTCCAGGACAACAAGAGGGCCGTTTATTTCGCTTAATCCTAAATATTCGATTGCCATATAAACTTCCTCCTTAGCCGTTTCGTTCCAGTACGTTGTTATAGAAATCATCAATGTCTTTTCTGTACTGTTCAAATCTGTCCAGTTCGTTATTTGGAACGTCGTATTTAATGGAGATAATACGCTCAAAGATATTATCTTCCCTCAGAACAGATATGGGCATTCCTCTGTTTACCAGAGCACGTGCTTTTTCATAAAGATACAGGATGATTTCCATCATGGCAAACTGTTTTGCCATGGGTACGCAGGTATCTTCCTCGTGGAAGGCGTTCTGCTGTAAAAAACCAAGGCGGATCACGCGGGCAATCTCCAGGGTCAGCTTCTGGTCATCCGGCAGCACATCGCTTCCGATCAGTTTTACGATCTCCATAAGGGAGCTTTCCTGATTCAGGATGGCCATGATCTGGTTCCTGTCAGATACAAATTTTGGTGAAACATTGCTGCGGTACCAGGGGGTTAAGTCCTCCAGATACTCGCTGTAGCTGGTCAGCCAGTGGATGGCCGGGAAGTGACGGGCATAGGCCAGGGACTTATCCAGACCCCAGAAGCACCGTACGAAACGTTTGGTATTTTGGGTGACTGGCTCGGAGAAATCACCGCCCTGAGGGGAAACCGCTCCGATAATGGTTACAGAGCCTTCTGTGCCATTTAAGTTCTGCATCATGCCGGCTCTCTCGTAAAAGGCGGAAAGCTTTGAGGCAAGATAAGCGGGGAAGCCCTCTTCCGCAGGCATTTCCTCCAAACGTCCGGACAGTTCGCGAAGGGCTTCTGCCCATCGGGAAGTAGAATCCGCCATAATGGCTACGTCATAGCCCATATCCCGGTAATATTCGGCCAGGGTAACGCCTGTGTAAATGGAAGCCTCACGGGCTGCCACAGGCATATTGGAAGTATTGGCGATCAATGCGGTACGGTCCATCATAAGGTTTCCGGATTTGGGGTCGATCAGTTTGCTGAAATCCTCCAGGACCTGTGTCATTTCGTTTCCGCGCTCGCCGCAGCCGATATAGATAATGATGTCCGCATCTGACCATTTTGCGATCTGGTGCTGTGTCATGGTTTTTCCGGTACCAAAACCGCCGGGAACAGCGGCCGTTCCGCCCTTGGCGATAGGAAACAGGGTATCCAGGATACGCTGGCCTGTTACAAGGGGTACGCTTGCGGGAAAGCGCTTATGGGTGGGACGGGGAATACGGATGGGCCATTTCTGGGCAAGGGAAAGTTCCCGTGTAGAACCGTCCAGCATACGCAAAGTGACGATTGGCTCCAGAATGTTATAGGAACCATCCTTTGCCGTATGAATGACTTTGGCGTCAGAAATATCCGGAGGAACCATGGATTTATGAAGGATAGAGGGAGTTTCCTGGGTTTCGGCGATGATCGTTCCAGGGCCTACAGTGTCTCCTTCTTTTACGGTAATGTGTACGTCCCATTTTTTTTCTGTATCAAGAGAATCTACACTTACACCACGGGAAATATATTTTCCTGAACGCTGGGCAATCTCCTCCAAAGGCCTTTGGATACCGTCAAAAATATTGTGTATGATGCCAGGTCCGAGCAAAACGGAGATTGCGTCATTCGTTCCGGTGACGGTTTCTCCAGGACGCAGCCCGGTGGTCTCTTCAAATACCTGGATAGTGGTCATCCCTTTTTTCAGCCCGATGACTTCGCCTACCAGGTTTTCTTTACCTACATAAACCATTTCGGAGATTTTGAAGCCGTAATCCCCTTTTAAGTAAATGACGGGACCGTTAATACCATAGATAATACCAGTTTTACTCATGCTTCAAACCTCCGTCAAATTTAAACTCCCTGCGCATTGCGTCAAATTTTTCCGCAAAGGAGTTGTCGATCAGTATGTTTTTACTTGGGATCGTTGCCATGATCCCGCCCAGGAAGGAGTCTTCTGAGGGCCGGAGGGATAAGCCTGTCTTTTCAGAGAGGGCAGGGATTTTTTCGCTGTCCTCTCTGGAAAGATAAATAAAAAATTCATCCCCCTCGGCGAAATCTCTTGCCTCCTGGATCTTTGTGCAGAGGTAATCCTCATACTGAGGTGTTTGCATAAAGGCTTTCAGGCGTTCCTGGACCTCTGCAAATAATTTATCTTTCAGCACATTCTGACGCTTGGTCAGACTGCGTTTTAAAGTAAGTTGTTCTGCGGAAAGTGCCATGTTGATTTCCCTGCGCGCATTGTCTGATTCGGACTTAATGGTAGTTTCTGCCGTCTGGCGCTGGGATTTCTTATGGCTTTCTAAAATTTCTTCAAGTTTTTGTTTGTGTTCTTCGATTTCCCGGGAAGCGGTTTCTTTGGCTTCCTCTATGGAAATTTCATAAAAATGCTGCAGCTTTTCGTCGATAGTCATAATGTCACCTGCCTATAATTTTAATCCAATCGCCTCATTTACATATGAGGTTATGAAATCTGGCTTTCGGCCAGTGCCATGCCTGTCAGGGATTTCGATGATCAAAGGCGTCTTATGGTGAAGTTTGACCTCGTCTACGATCTCAGGAAATTCTCTGCCGAATTTTTCAGTGAGGAGAATGATCCCGATCTCTTTGTTGGCGATGGCTTTTTCCAGAGCTTCCTTAAGCTCGCCGCGCTCATGCACCACGACGCCTTCCACGCCTGCCAGCCGCATCCCTGTGTAGGTATCAATGTTGTCGCTGATCAAATACATCTGCATATTATAACTGTCCCAGAATCATGAAGGAAATGATCAGACCATAAAGGGCAACACCTTCTGCAAGACCAACGAAGATAAGGGACTTACCTAAGATACTCTGATCTTCGCTGATAGCGCCAAGGGCTGCGCTTGCCGCGCTGGCAACGGCAATACCACCACCAATACAGGAAAGGCCGGTTACAAGAGCGGCTGCGATATATCCCATACCTGTAGCAAGACCTGCATCAGAACCGGCTGCTGCCTGTACAGGAGACTGTCCTGTCAGCATAACGGCTGCTGCGATAAGCATGGTGCCAAAGAAGAAAAATGCATTTAATCCGATAGTTGTTTTATAGCGGCCGCGGTTTCTCTCGCCGATCAGATAATAACCAAACGGTAGGATAATACTTAAGATAAGTGCGACTACTAATACGATTTGTGCTGCTAATGTCATGATAAATGACCTCCTCTTTCA
Source organism: uncultured Blautia sp. (assembly GCA_938028845.1). GTDB lineage: Bacteria > Bacillota > Clostridia > Lachnospirales > Lachnospiraceae > Blautia_A. The sequence goes on along the minus strand of CALIZJ010000161.1, from coordinate 743 downwards.
TAAATGTTTCCTAATCTTTTTGCTGTTTTATTTAGAGCGGAAGGGTTCGAATTTCCTTCCTGTACCCTTGTAAAAACGGCTGAAAATCTCGTAATATTCCAGACGAAGAACCTGGATACCTACAATCAGACCCTCCATACCGCAGACGAAGAGGTTTCCCAGGATGATCACAATGATATTGGGATTTCCGCTCTCCGCTCCGGCAAGCATCAGCACTACCTCCATCATGGCTGCATGGCTGACTGCAAATGCGCCGATACGCACAAAGGAAAGGGTATTTGAAAAATAACTTAAAAGTATTTCAAACATTTCAAAAAAGCCCTGGACGAAAAACATTCCCTTTTGTTTGGGCATGACCTCTGCTTTTTTCTTTACCAGATTGGTCAGAGGCTCCTTAAAGAAAATAACAAGGAGCGGTACCAGGAACATAACGCAAAGGACAATGGTACCGGGAAGTTTTTTTCCGGATACGATAAGAGAGATGGAAAGGACAGCGGAGCCGTAGAATACAAGACCAGCTACGGAGTTCGTGTCAAACCATGTTTTCTCAATGTCCCCTGCCCGCCAGGAGTTAATAATATTGAAAATCATACAAATCAGAATGATCCCCATACCAAAACCAATGGCAATGATAAAGACGGTATTCAGCTTACCCACAAAGGGTACCGTCATCATAGCGTTCATAGGACGCAGCCACAGGGCGGGTATCACGTCTTCAAAACCGAAGATACTGCCGAACAGGA